>JAFVVU010000058.1 GCA_017502065.1 Clostridia bacterium
ATAAAGCAATAGCAGAAATTGAGCTAAGTGATGAAACGGAAGAGTTTGTGTTTCCGGACTGTATTAAAGCAATAAAAGAAGTAACCGGTGATGATAAGTATAAAAACACAACACTGGCAAAAAGATAATAAAAAAGCAAGATAAAACGTTGGTTTTATCTTGCTTTTATTTTTTATAATCAGCCCGGAGGCCAGGATAAATCGCGTCCGCCAATAAGGTGGAAATGTAAATGCTTTACGGTCTGACCTGCAAGCTCGCCGCAGTTATTTACAATGCGGTATCCGTTTGCATCAATACCCGCTTCTTTTGCAATAATAGCCGCAGCTTCAAATACTTTTGAAATAACTAAGCTGTTTTCGGCTGTTATGTCATTTGCGGAAGCAATGTGCTCTTTTGGAATAATAAGCACATGAACGGGAGCAACCGGGTCAATATCTTTGAATGCATATACAAATTCATCTTCATAAACGCGTTCGGACGGGATATCGCCGTTTATTATCTTACAAAACAAACAATCTTCCATAGGAATACCTCCTTTATTTTATAAGGTCTTTTACAATTGCAAGAGCATCGTCAATTTTATCTAAATCTTTTGCACCTGCCTGAGCGCTTGCCGGTTTACCACCGCCACCGCCTCCTGCAGTTTTAGCAACCTCGCGGATAACATTTCCGGCATGAATTCCTTTTGCAATAGCCTTGTCTGTAGCCATGGAAACAAGAACGGCTTTTCCGTCTTTGATTCCGGCAAGAACAACAAGAAGGTCGTCTTCTTTGTCTTTTAGGCTGTCACCTAGTTTTCTGAGGTCATCAGCATCGGAATTATCAAGTTTTGCAGTAATTACTTTTGTATCATTAATAACAAGTGCATCTTTGATAAGGTCATCTGTAAGGCTGTTTGCCATTGCAGATTTTGCACTGTCAATCTGTCTCTGGAGTTCTTTAATTTCAGCCATAACAGCGCCTGCTTTGTTTGCGAGTTCTGTTTTGGATGTTTTAAGAATTCCTGCAGTAGTATCAATAAGCTCGTCGTTTTTAGCGATATAATCAAGTACACCGCGTCCTGTGATAGCTTCAATACGTCTTACGCCTGCGGCAACACCGGATTCACTGAGGATTTTGAAAAGGCCAACACCGGATGTGTTTTTAAGGTGACAACCACCGCAAAGCTCAGTTGAATAATCACCCATTTTAACTACACGAACAACTTCGCCGTATTTTTCTCCGAACAGAGCCATTGCGCCAAGCTTTTTAGCAGATTCAATATCTGTTTCGGCAATTTCAATATCAAGAGCGGCAAGGACTGCGTTGTTAACATCAGCTTCAATCTTCTTCAGCTCTTCAGCAGTAATTGTTGAAAAATGAGAGAAGTCAAAACGAAGTCTTTCATCTGTAACATAAGAACCTGCCTGATGAACGTGTGTGCCGAGTGTATCACGAAGAGCTCTCTGAAGAAGGTGTGTTGCAGAGTGGTTTCTTGAAATTGACATACGTCTTTCGGTATCTATTGTAAGTGTAAGAATATCTCCTGTTTTTACAGCGCCTGATTTAACAACAGCGTGGTGAAGGAACTTGCCGTCAGCAGCTTTTTTAGTATCAGTAACTTCAATTTCAGCTGCGCCTGACATAAGTCCTGTATCACCAATCTGACCGCCGCTTTCGCCGTAGAAAACAGTTTTATCAGTAACGATAACTACATTGTCGCCGGCTTTTGCTTCAGAAGCTTCAACGCCGTCAATTGCCATAGCAAGAACTTTTGCATCGCAAGCTGTCTGGTTATATCCGATAAATTCGGTTGTAATACCTTTAAGTCTTGCAAATACGTCTTCATCCCAACCGGCATTTTCCATATTGCCTCTGTCTTCTCTTGAACGTTCGCGCTGTTTTTTCATTTCAGCTTCAAAAGCTTCAATATCAGCATCAAGTCCGTGTTCGGAAAGAATTTCAAGAGTAAGGTCAATCGGGAATCCATAAGTATCATAAAGCTTGAATGCGTTTTCGCCGCTTAAAACAGTTTTGTTTTCGGCTTTGAGTTCATTAATATATGTTTCAAGAATTCCAAGACCGGAATCGATTGTTTTGTCAAAACGTTCTTCTTCCTGTTTGATAACTGTTTTGATGTAATCAGCTTTTTCTGCAAGAACAGGATATGCCTCTTTTGACTCTTCAATAACAGTATCTGCAATTTTGTAAAGGAATTTTTCTTTTATGCCAAGAAGTTTACCGTGTCTTGCACCACGACGGAGAAGTCTGCGGAGAACATAACCTCTTCCTTCGTTTGAAGGTGTAACACCGTCGGAAACAAGGAATACTGTGCTTCTGATATGGTCAGTTACAACACGGAGTGAAACGTCTGTTTTCGGGTCTGTTTTATAGTCAACACCTGCAAGTTCGCTGATTTTAAGCATAATATTGCGAACAGTGTCAACTTCAAACAGGTTGTCCACGCCCTGCATAATACAAGCAATTCGTTCAAGTCCCATACCTGTATCAATGTTCGGCTTTGCAAGTTTATTGTAATTACCAGCTTCGTCTTTATCAAACTGAGTAAATACAAGGTTCCAGAACTCAACAAATCTGTCGCAGTCGCAACCGAGTTTACAGTCGGGGCTGCCGCATCCTGCTTCAGGACCGCGGTCAAAATAGATTTCGGAACAAGGACCGCACGGACCTGTACCAATTTCCCAGAAGTTATCTTCTTTACCCATTCTTACAATTCTTGACGGGTCAACACCAACTTCTTTTGTCCAGATATCAAAAGCTTCATCATCATCAAGATAAATTGTAACCCAAAGCTTGTCCACCGGTACTTCAAGAACTTTTGTGATGAATTCCCAAGCCCATGCAGTAGCTTCGTGTTTGAAATAATCCCCGAAAGAGAAGTTTCCGAGCATTTCAAAGAAAGTACCGTGTCTTGCAGTTTTGCCAACACGTTCAATATCAGGAGTTCTGATACATTTCTGGCATGTAGTAACTCTTGATTTCGGGGGAGTCTGCTTACCGGTAAAATATGGCTTAAGGGGAGCCATGCCGGCATTTATAAGAAGTAAGCTGGCGTCATTTTCCGGCACGAGTGAAAAACTCGGCAGTCTTAAATGACCCTTGCTTTCAAAAAACGATAAATATTTTTCTCTGATTTCGTTAAGACCTAATTTCTGCATATCAATTTGCCTTTCCGCCCACATAGTTTAGCCATTTAATGTCATTTGCCGTGGGCAAACAAATACTAACTACCATTATATAGCAAACGGGGAAAAAAGTCAAATTTTTTACGATATTTCTTCTTTTAATTTTGAAAGTATCTTTTTTTCAAGACGCGACACCTGAACTTGAGAAATTCCAAGCATCTTGGCAATCTCACTTTGGGTCTTGTTTTCATAATACCGCATCTGTATTATTTGCTTATCGCGGGAGGGGAGATCTTCTATTACGGAATTAACAGCAATACTCTCCACAATTTTTTCGTCAAATGCACCGCCAGATTTGATGGTTTCAGCAAGAGTAAGGTCACTTCCGCCTACAGGCTGATAAATGGAAACCGGCATTTCCGTTGCAGTAAGTGCAAGAGCAACATCTTCAGGGGTGACATCAAGCTTTTTTGCAAGTGCAAAAACTGAAATATTTTCACCGGTTTTAATAAGATGCTCATTTGCAATATGCCGTATTTTTATTGCCTGCTCTTTTATGCTGCGGCTGATTTTGATAATCCCGTCATCACGCATAAACTTTTTGATTTCACCCATAATCGTAGGTACTGCATATGTTGAAAACTGAACATCTTTTGTAAAATCAAACTTTTTTACGGATTTAATAAGTCCAATTGCACCAATCTGGAACAAATCCTCCGCTTCGTATGAACTCATCGAAAAATGTTTTACAACACTCCAAATCAACTTGTCGTTTTCCCGTACAATTGTATCAAGTGCAGATCTATCACCGGCCTGAGCAGCTTTAATAAGGTCAAAAATTCGCTCAGCCACATTTTGCACCTTCTTCTTTGATAGCAGCAATTTCCTTTTTCATGGTAAGTTTTGTGCCAACGCCGGGGAAGGATTTCACCTCCACACTATCCATAAATGTTTCCATAACCGTAAATCCCATACCGGACCTCTCGCCGTCGGGATTAGTAGTAAACAGGGGAGTCCTTGCACGGTTTATATCTGCAATTCCTTTACCTTTATCTGCGATAATGATTGTAACGGTTTGCCCTGTGATTTCACATTCTATGTAAATGGTGCCGCCCCCGCCGTCATATCCGTGAATGATACTGTTTGTTACCGCCTCTGAAACAGAGGTTTTGACCTCGTTTATTTCAACAATAGTAGGGTCGAGACGAGATATAAATGCCGCAACAGTAACTCTTGCAAAAGATTCATATGCTGAGTTTGCAGGGAATTCAATTTTCATTTTGTCGCTCATAACAATGCTCCTTTCTATACAGCCCTCTGCAGAATAATGATATTTTCAAATCAAATTGCTATTATTGCTGATGA
>JAFVVU010000059.1 GCA_017502065.1 Clostridia bacterium
GTTCAACGTTTTTAAGTGCATCACGCCCGAGAGCATTGTTTGTACTCTGATGTCCGATTGCCGCCTGATGAGAGTTATGTATAAATAAAAGCTGGAATTCTTTCAGGTTTTTAAGTGCTCCCGCCTCAAACAGCAACTCCTCATAATCGAACCGGATCACATAAGCCCTGAAGCTTTCTGTATTGACATATTCACATTCTGTACCCGGGAAAAGAACACACACATCCCCCGCCGCAACGCGCATAAGCGCATCGCCCAATTTTTGAACTGCATTTCCACCGAGCACTATAATAAGGCACGCTTCATTTACTGTTCCGGACACACTGCCCGCTCTGGTAATAACTTCAACAGCAGTTACAAGCGTACCATCCTTTTTTTCCGTGGTTTCCGCCATTTTAAGCGCACCCCCAATTCAAAAAGTATGTCCAAATTATACAATACTTTTGTCCAAATGTCAACATAAATTCAAAAATTTTTTCCATTTCCTTTTACATACATAAAACTGTTGCTTTTTTTCAGTAAATATGATATAATAAAACAGATTATAAAATGGAGTTTTATGTTTAATTGGAGGGATATCAATGGCGCTTCGTCAAATACTTACAATCGGTGACGAAACTTTATATAAAACATGCAGAAAAGTGGAGGTTTTTGATTCAAGACTCCACACTCTTCTTGACGATATGGCAGAAACTATGTATGCCGCAGCAGGCGTTGGTCTTGCAGCAATTCAAATTGGCATTTTAAAACGTGTTGTTACAATTGATACGGGAGATGGGCTTCTTGAGCTTGTGAACCCTGAAATCATTGAAACAAGCGGTAGTGAGGAAGGGGCCGAAGGTTGCCTTTCTGTGCCGGGTAAAGTTGGACAGGTTGTTCGCCCGACATATGTCAAAGTACGTGCACAGGACAGAAACGGCGAGTTTTACGAGGTCGAAGGTGAAGGTCTTCTGGCGAGAGCTTTTTGCCATGAAATCGAGCATCTTGACGGACATTTGTATATAGAAAAAGCAAACGATATTGTTGACAGAAATTTTGAGGACGAAGAATAATGAATATTATGTTTATGGGTACGCCCGATTTTGCTCTTATCAGCCTTGAAAAGCTGGTCGAGCGCGGATATAACGTTACAAGTGTTGTCTGCCGTGAGGATAAACCAAAAGGCAGAGGCGGGCAAATGGCTATGCCGCCAACAAAAGAATTTGCAATAGAAAAAGGGATTAATGTGTATCAGCCCGCATCCTTTAAAGACGGTGCTTTTAAAGAAGTTCTTGAAAAAGAAAATCCCGATATTATCATTGTAGTTGCATATGGCAGAATTCTCCCCGAATATGTACTGAACTACCCAAAATACGGATGTATAAATCTGCACGGCTCTATTCTGCCGAAATACAGAGGCAGCGCACCTATTCAGTGGACAGTCATTAACGGTGACGAACTTGCCGGTGTTTCCACCATGTTTATGGATGTAGGTCTTGATACCGGCGATATTATAGATATTTATACCACTCCCCTCGGAAAAACCGAAACCGCAGGCGAGCTGTTTGACCGACTTGCCGTTTCGGGAGCAGAGCTTTTATGCGAAACAATTGAAAAAATCAAAAACGGAACTGCAAAGCGCACACCACAAAACGAGAATGAAGCAACATATGCTCCAATGCTCAGTAAAGAAATGGGCAAACTTGATTTTGCTATGCCGGCAGAAAAAATCCGCAACCTTGTACGTGGACTTAGTCCGTGGCCATCGGCATATGTCAATACCAATAAGGGAATAATGAAAGTGCATGCAGCAGAGGTTATAAACAAAAATGCAGATGTTCCTGCCGGAACAAGAATTCCGTCAAAAGACGCTATTATTCTGCAGACGACAGACGGTCAGATTTCTCTTGCAGAAGTTCAGCTTCAGGGCAAAAAGCGTATGTCTGCAGCAGAGCTGCTCCGCGGACACGATATAGTTATTGAGGAATAATTATGAATGAACGACACATTGCGTTTTCTGTTCTTATGAAAACCGAATCGGAAGGCGCATATTCAAACATTGAAATAAATAAGGCTTTCTCCTCATCCGATATTGATGCACGTGGCAGGGCATTTATTACAAATATTGTATATGGCGTATTACAGAACAAAATCCGTCTTGATTATATTATCGGCAGGTTTTCAAAAATTCCGATGCGCAAAATCACAGATGACGTAAAAACTGTTCTCCGCATGGGACTTTATCAGCTCATATTTATGGACAAGGTTCCCGAATATGCGGTTGTTAACGAAAGCATAAAGCTTGTTCGCAAATGCAAAAAAGCATCGTCTTCAGGATTTGTCAATGCAATCCTGCGCGGATATATCCGCGACGGTGTTAAATACCCGAAAGAGCCTTTTTCGTATCTTTGCACATACTATTCATATCCCGAATGGCTTGGCAGACTGTTTTTTGAAGCAGTTGAAACGGATGCCGAAAAGCTTATGGCATCCTGCAATATGACTCCCCCGTTTACAGTCAGAGTAAATTCTCTTGTTATAAGCCGCGAGAAGTTTATGCAGCAAACAGGGGCAAAACCCTGCAGTATCTGTGACGATGGTGTTATTATGGACGGCGGCTTCTCCGTTACCGATGATTATAGGTTCACAGCCGGTTTTTATTATCCACAGGACGAAGCGTCTATGATGCCTGCAAAGGTGCTTAACCCAAAAGAAGGCGAAACTGTTATTGACGTTTGCGCCGCACCGGGCGGAAAAACCACTCATATGGCGCAGCTTATGAATAATAAGGGCAAGATTTTTGCTTTTGATATATATCCGCACAAATTAAAGCTTATTGAAGATAATGCAAGTCGTCTTCTTGTCAGTATCATCTCCCCCGTTGTGCAGGATGCATCCGAAATAAACGAAAAATACATCGGCATAGCGGATAAGGTTCTTGTAGATGCACCATGCTCCGGACTTGGAATTTTGCGAAGAAAACCCGAGATTAAATATGCACGTAGCCCGGAAGACCTTGCATCTCTTGCGGCTCTGCAGCAAAAAATTCTGGAAACATCCGCAAAATATGTCAGACCAGGCGGAGAACTTGTATATTCAACATGCACAATAAACCCCGGTGAAAACGAAAAGGTAATTGAAAAGTTCCTTGAAAATAACAAGGATTTTGAACTTATTGATCTGAATTTTAAAAACAGTCCTTATATAAAACTGTTTCCCCATATTCACAATACTGACGGCTTTTTTATAGCTAAAATCAGAAGGGTTGGATAGTGTTTTGATAAACGCAAAGGATTTTACATATGACGAGCTTTCGGCTCTTCTTATGGAAAACGGTGAAAAATCGTTCCGTGCGGGACAAGTGTTCCAATGGCTGCACAGCGGCGTTACAAGCTTTGACGAAATGACGAATGTACCGAAATCGCTCTGGCAGAAACTGCCGGATTTGTATATCAGCGTGCCGAAAATCGAACAGAAACTTGTTTCTGCCGACGGAACCGTTAAATATTTATGGCGTCTTGCCGACGGCGAGTGTATTGAAAGCGTTGTTATGAACTACGAACACGGATATTCAATTTGCATCTCCACTCAGGCAGGTTGCTCCATGGGCTGCAAATTCTGCGCATCCACAATTGGCGGCAAA
Source organism: Clostridia bacterium (assembly GCA_017502065.1). Lineage (GTDB taxonomy): Bacteria > Bacillota > Clostridia > RUG12999 > RUG12999 > RGIG4103. The sequence continues at coordinate 3,623 of JAFVVU010000059.1, forward strand.
ATCCGCGACCTTACCCCCGGCGAGATAGAAGACCAGATTATTTTTGCCGGAAAGGATATGGGTGTGCGCATTTCAAACGTTGTCCTTATGGGAATCGGCGAGCCGCTTGACAACTATGATAATGTTATTAAATTTATCAAAAATGCAGGACATGAAAAAGGTCTTAATATTGGAATGAGACATATTACACTTTCGACCTGTGGACTTGTTGATAAGATGTATGCCCTTGCGGATGAGGAGCTTCCCATAACTCTTTCCGTTTCTCTTCATGCGCCGACGGATGAAATCCGCCGCAGTATAATGCCTGTTGCAAATAAATATACTATAGAAGAAATTATTAAAGCATGTAAGTATTACATCCACAAGACAGGCAGACGTGTAAGCTTTGAATATACGCTTATTAAAGATGTTAACGATTCAAAAGAAAATGCAAAAACCCTTGCCTCACTTGTTAAAGGAATGCAAAGTCATATAAACCTTATTCCCGTTAACGAGGCAAGAAAAAACATATCACGAAGTACCGGCGTAACTATTAACGTTTTTAAAGATATCCTTCTTCAGAACGGCGTTAATGTTACAATCCGCCGCACACTCGGCGGCGATATAAACGCATCGTGCGGACAGCTTCGGAATAAATCAGACAGGAGTGATTCTTAAATGGAAGCTTTTGGCTACAGTATGACGGGAACCAAACATTCCGTCAATCAGGATAGTTTTTATATTGATGAAGCCCGCGGCATATTTATTGTTGCGGACGGTATGGGCGGTCATGCTGCAGGCGATGTTGCCAGCAGCAGTGCAATAAATGCGATTTCCTCAAATATTGGCGAAATAAATGTTTCGTCCATAAAAAATGCACTTGATATTGCAAATAAAGAGGTTTTTGAAAAATCAAAAACGTCGCCCACCCTTGAAGGAATGGGAACTACAATTGCAATGTGTTGTCTGAACGGCAACTATGCAACTATTGCAAACATCGGCGACAGCCGTGTTCATATAATTAAAAATAACGAAATTTCATTTGTCACGCGCGACCATTCTTTTGTTCAGCAAATGATTGACGACGGACAACTTGAAGCAAGCGAAGCAAAAAAGCACTCAATGAAAAACATTATCACAAGGGCACTTGGGGTTGCCGAAACTGTAACTCCCGATTTTGATGGTATTACAGTCGATGTTGGCGATGCCATTATGATATGTTCGGATGGGGTTTCCAACATGCTTGACGATGAAGTAATCGTACATACGGTTCTTCAAAGCAGTGCAGAGGATGCGGCAAAAACGCTTTGCAAATCAGCTCTTGATGCAGGCGGAAAAGATGACCTTACTGCAATTGTCATTAAACTTTGATGGGGGTGCAAGTTATGATAGGTGAAATTTTAGATAACAGATATGAAATATTAGAGGTTGTCGGAAGCGGCGGTATGGCTGTTGTGTACAAAGCCAAATGCCGTCTTCTCAACCGTTTTGTTGCAATAAAAATGCTCCGCAGCGAGCTGAAAGACGATACGGAATTTGTTGAAAGGTTCCGTGTTGAAGCGCAGTCTGCCGCAAGTCTTAACCATTCCAACATTGTATCGGTTTACGATGTTGGTCAGCACGACGGACGCGACTATTTCGTTATGGAATTTGTTGACGGAATAACTCTTAAAGAGCTCATTAAAAACCGTCAGATTTCCTGGCAGGAAGCGTGTAAATATGCCATCCAGATTTGTGATGCCATTGACCATGCTCATAAAAAGAATATTGTCCACAGAGATATAAAACCGCATAATATCATAATAACAAGTGATAACGTTGCAAAAGTAACCGACTTCGGTATTGCACGTGCGGTTACATCATCAACAATTGTACGCGCAGGCAATATAATCGGGTCTGTACATTATTTCTCGCCCGAACAGGCTTGCGGCGGTGTTGTTGATTTCAAATCTGATATTTATTCAATTGGCGTTGTGCTTTATGAAATGCTTGCCGGCAGAGTTCCGTTTGAAGCAGAAAGTCCGGTTGCAATTGCAAAAATGCACGTTGACAATATGCCGGAACGTCCGTCGGATTTGAATGCCGACGTGCCGTCATCTGTAAGCGATATTGTTCTTAAAGCGATGTCAAAGCAGCCGGTTATGAGATATCAGTCCGCAAACGATTTTGCAAAGGATTTGCACGCCGTTCTTGAAAGTCCTGAAGCTGTTTCAATTCAGGATGAGGATGCAACTCAGTTTGTACCTATCGTAACACCTAAAGACCCGAGCATGTATGAAAATACA
>JAFVVU010000060.1 GCA_017502065.1 Clostridia bacterium
GCATCAGCAAGGCATTTCCATCCCCGCAAGACATATCACACTTTCAACCGCAGGTATTGTGCCGAGAATTCTTGAATATGCAGACCGAAAAACCACGTGTAATCTTGCGATAAGCCTGCATGCACCGAATGACGAGCTTCGCAACACGCTTATGCCCATAAACAAGGCATATCCCGTGGCGGATGTGGTTGATGCCGCACGTGTTTTTGCTGAAAAGAGCGGTAAAAAGGTTACTTTTGCATATATAATGATAGCCGGAGTAAACGACTTTGATAAATGTGCAATTGAGCTTGCGGAGCTTGTTTCCGGAATCAACTGCTATGTCAATCTTATTCCGTATAATAAAACGCGCTCGGCAAGCTTTGAGCCGAGCGAAAAGAAGCGTGTTCTTGAGTTTTATGATATACTTAAAAAGAAGGGCGTAAACGTTACCGTCCGTCACGAATTCGGCGGCGATATGAATGCCGCCTGCGGACAGCTTAGTTCCGATTATAGCAATAAATAACCAAAAAAGAGCCCTAAGGCTCTTTTTTTAATATTCAATTATACAGTTAAAAGAACAGTTTTCGTTCCATAACTTCCCTTGCGGATTTATTGATTGCAAGATAAATCATAAGCCCTCCCAGTAAAACAAGTACCGAAAGAGGATAAAGTGACCAGCCGAAAAATTCTATATCAAAGGTTATTGACATAAAAAACTCTATCAGCATAATAAATCCGCCGGTCAGAATGAACGCTCCGCCCCATATGTACAGCTTACCTTTTTTAAGATAATAAAGCAATGCCACAACTGCGGTTGCAATAAGTCCGAATCCGCCTGCAACGGGAAATGCAAAGCTGAGAAACCATCCTCCGCCGTTTACGCAGTTTATGTACAAAAGATATCCTATTGTTTCCGCAACCACACACGGCGTAAAAATAACCGGATTTGGCTTTTCAAACCATAGCGGAAGGGCAAATACAGTATATCCTATAACAAGTGCGCCCAGAACATAAGCAAACCATCTTATTTCTCTGTCAAAATGAAAATCCGCAAGAAACGATACTACTATCGGAATAAGAAACATAATAATGACCGCACCGTTAAATGCCTTGGAACGGTGTTTTATCTCGGGAATTCTGCCTTTTGGATATAACTGTTTTTCTCTGTCAATTTTCACATCCGGATGACATACCGCCGTGCCGCATAAAGGGCAAATTTCTTCACTCGTTTCAAGCTTTACTCCACAATTTATACAATACATTTCATATCTCACTTTCTGTTACTTTCCAGAACCGTTTCAATTCCAAGCTCTTTCAACACATTATAAAAATGCCTTTCAAGGTCCGGCTCACGTATGTTTCTTATAAAGTTCATATACACCGTATCTCCGTAAGATAAAACACCACAGTTATACGGAGCTGCCGCCTGCACGCCCAGAATAAAATCCATACGGGTTACATATTTTTTCATAATATCAGGCATTTTCACAAGACCCAGATTCGAAAGATTAAGGCAGGATTTGCACTCACCCACACTGTCAAATACCGCTTTCATCACCGCATTTTTAAGTGGTAAAGGAACTACTCTCAGAAACATATTTTTCTCATCCTTTACATTTGCCGCAATAACACCGCTCATATGCTTAGCGGTTACCTCTGCCCCCATTTTATGATAAATCACCTTAACTATTTCATCAATCGTGTAATCTCCCTGTCGGGGATCTATTTCGGGAATGGTGAACATTGCAAAATTTCTTAGTGTTTCGCTGGGATACAGACTTCGCAAATTAACAGGAATAAGAAGCTTGACGGGTTTTTGCTTTTTACGTGACCGTGTCTTCTCTTTCTGTAAATTTGCAAGAGCTTTCATCATCACCGCACCCAAAAATACAGTAAGCGTGGTGTTATATTCATGCGCTTTTTCTATAACCTGATTTACGGAAAGCTTAAAGCATGTCAGATTAAGATATCCGCCCACCTCCGGTTCACCGTTCATATGCCATGCCGTTGTATCTTTACGGGACAACGGAACATTCCCCGCAACTTTCAGAAAGCTGTCTTCAAGCTCTTCTTCGCGCGGCTCTGCTTTTCTGTCAACTATTCCGTCTTCACAAGGCACCGATATATCATATTTTTGTTCAAGATATTCGGCAACCAGATTTTTTAAAAATACAAGCGCTCCTGTACCATCGGTTAAAGAATGAAAAAATTCAACTGCTATTCGGTTTTTATATACAATCACTCGAAATGCACATCTTCGCATTTCTTTTCTGCTCATAAAAGTAAGCGGATAGCTGTATTCGTCCATAATCTCAGGCGGAGCATCAATTTCCTGAAGATAGTACCAGAACGCACTTTTTCTTAGCCTTGCGGCAATGGCAGGAAATCTTTTTACAACTGTTTTGAGTGCTGATGAAAGCACATCTTTGTCAATCTCCTCAATAAGCGTCGCAGACTGACGAAATACATTGCTCCATTTTTTACGCCTTACTGCAGGATAAATTTTCGCCGCATTATCAAGCTTAACCCAGCTAAGCGGCTTGCGCTCGCTCTTTTTCATTCTCTCACCTCCAATATGTATTTGATAAACAATTCTTTTCGAAAGATTATTAGGTTATTAAATTATATCATACAAAATAAAAATTTACAACTATGCATTAAAACACAATGTCGCATTTTGCCCCCCAAAAAACAAAAGGAGCTGAAAAATTCAGCTCCTTTTTATTTATAAATCCTGTAATTCTGCTGCCGGCTGGTCATTTTCAATATTATCCCTTGCCATATCTCCGTCAATAACCGAATATACCGATGATATCGGCTTTTCCTTTGCATGCGGCACTGTGTGATACACCTTCTGCGACGGCGCCGTCGTCCCCGCAATAATGGGATTTACCTTTTCCTTGCCGTGTTTCGCCTTACCCTGAATTTCCGGCACCGGCGCTACGTCATTTTTAGGCTGCACGTGTGTCCTCTCCGGACGTTTCATCCCCTGTTTTACCATAAACTCACCTCGGGGATAGTATGGGAGAACAGGGGTGGGATTATACCGTTACTGCTACTTTTTCTATTGCTTTCTGCACGGTGTTCCTTGCTTTTATATCTTTTGCAAAAATAGCTTTAAATACCGTTCTTACAATAGGTTGAATGAAGAAAAGCTGTGTAAAGAATGCAAATGGGAAATTATAGCACATCAGTTTGAGCCACTGCGCAAGAAGTGTCCATATGCTAAACCCACCCTGATAGTTGTAATAAAGGAAAGCAGCAATAAAACTCATAGCAGGGCACATTATTCCAACCGTTGCACAAATGATTGATGTTTCAAATAATACCGGATGCGTTTCTCTCGGATTAAAGTTCTTGCACGCAAGCTTAAAAGATAACGGTGCGCCTAAAATATTTTCAAGTAAGTACGCTAACACAAATTCGATAAGTACAACTGCCCAGATAGGAACGGGAGCACCCAAAATAGGAACACCGCCCATTTTGTTAATGGCAGCAATTACTTCCGTTTCACCGGTAATCTGCATAAACATATCGCCGTTAATAACATACAGACTGTAAAACACATAAGCGTGAACGGTTATCACAACAGTAATAAATGCGAAAACCATTCTTTGAAATTGATTTCTTGGCATAATAATTCTCCTTTTTTAAACAAAAAAACACATGTCCACACTTTGTACCGTAATCAGATTTACGCACAAATGTGCAACATGTGTCGTTTTCGTTTTGTATTAATTTTTTATTATTATATCATATTTTTATGAAAATTTCAAGATGTAACTAACCATTAAGTTTGTTTAATTCTTTAATTACTACATTATGTATAAGCAAATCGGCATATTGGAAGGTATACTTTTTCACCACACCATCTTCGTTTAATGTTGCAGTAAATATGTTTGAATAAACAGCCGTAATAACAGCAGGTACATTTGAAAGATGTTTTCTTTCACCTTTGTTTGATATGTCAATGTGCACTTTGGGGTTTGTATTAAATAAATACATTACTTGTGATTTAATATGTGATAAAGCATTCATATTATTTATTCCTGTTCTAATTTTTATAGCCGTCTGCTTTGTACAGACGGCTACACTTTTAGTTGAAATATTCGGCAACA
>JAFVVU010000061.1 GCA_017502065.1 Clostridia bacterium
ATTTATTTGTGCTTGTTTTTCACAAGTCACTTACATTATATACATTTTAAAGCGAATGTCAATAGAAAAATTAACTTTTTTGAATTTTTTTCGTTTTTTTATAAAACGAAATCAAAAAATCACCCGTCAAAGCGGGTGATTTTAACATTATTTATCCAGTTTAAACATTGCATATCCGTTGATTTGCGGAGTATTACCGTTGTGTAGCCATTTTCCACTTTAAATTCAACCGGAGTTTTCGCCGGAAGAAGCACAGCTGATTTATACTCCCCTTTAACAGAAACGCTATGACCTGCCGGAAGCTCTACATGCTCTTCAATAATACCAATGTTTCCGCGGTGTTCCGGGAATGTGGTTTTAACGTGAAGAAGTGCATAATCTTCAGTTGCCGTTACAGAAAGTCTTGATGTTGACGGCATATTGTCAGATTTTATAACCGGATCCGGCAAAAATCTTTCAAGTGCACATTTTATGAGGTTCTGATGGAACGGTGCAAAGAATTTTCCGTATGCAGAAAACAGCTTGAAGCTTATCTGACAAACGTTGTCGTTCATCGCCATTACACTGTAGCCGCTTTCTTTTGCCGGCGGAACATAATAATATCCGTGGAGTCCGTTCCATACTCTGTCGAAATACGGGTTTACATGCGCCGCAATTTCGTGTTTTTTATCTTTCGCTTTCATAAAGAGACCACTATGATATGTTGACCAAGCAAAATCGTCAAGCTCATCCTGTGTATGCTCTGTTTTATAGAAAGCTGTTTCAGTTGTATCAACCTTTTCAAACTCAATGAAATCCCATGCATCAAGAGCAAATGCTGTATGCTCCTGATTAAGTCCGCTTTCACCCGTGGAAATTACCTTACCACCACCGGCGATATATTCTTCAAGCTTTGCTTTAAGACCGTCAGTCATTGTGATCAGGTCAGGCAGAATCACAACCTTGTATTTACTGAAATCATTCATTTCCGTAACTACATTATAGTTATAGTTGAGCTGATTTAAGATTCGGCCGGCGGCTGTTCCCGCATTCATTTCATCGGTATAACGAACTGCAATATTATCGTGGTGTGCAGTATAAAGATTTTTTACAACTGCTATATCGGCAACATATTTTGCATCATCAGTCCATTTTTCGTACTGCATAAATTCTTCAAACACTTCGCCGAAGATTTTATACATACCTTTATCAAGGTTTTTGCCCGGATGCATATGGTCACCCACACAGAAACCTATGCCGTTCCAGAGCGCATCATACATATCGTTCTGGAGTGAAACCTTGCCTTTGAAGCCGCCGTGGTCTCCCCAGCATTTCTGGAAACGTCCTGTCATATAAACAATGTTTTCTTCCCCATACCATGTGCGGTTATTTGCCGCATGATAAGGCACCTGTTCATATCCCCAACAGGTCGGCAGGTGTTCAAGCTCGACGCGGTACTGCAGTCCCTGTTTATGTTCCGCCGCAACCGCACTGTATACGATATTAAGATGTTTTGGAACAATCTCACGGATTTCTTTCATAAGCTTTAATATATTGTTATATGTAAATTCCGTAACATCGGCTGTGCTGTTTATATCAAGTCCTGCCGCAAGCATGTCTTCTGTACATTTATTACACCAGCACGGGCGCGGATAAATACAGTCAAAATAAATACCGTCTATATCATATTCGCATATTTCTTTTACAATGCCTTTAAGATATTCTTTGTATCCGTCAGAATTGTAGCACATTGTACGAAGCGGATTTCCGTTACGTACCGGTCCGATACGGACTGCGCCATTTTCGTCCATACGGCACCATTCCGGATGCTTTCTTGCAATTTCATGCATAAATGTCCAGTTAACGTATGCAACAAATTTGATACCTTTTTTATGACATGCTTCAAGCATACTGCCAATCATATCAAACTTAAGATGCGGATGCATAATACCAACCTTTGTCGGGTAATATGCAAAACCCTCTGCGCAGGTTGCCAGCATATTTACCGACTGCACGTGCGCATCTGCAAGTGTCTGGGCAAACACCTCTGCATCAAAGCCTTCTCCCATATCAGGAATGTCCGGCATTGTGTGAAAATCAAGGTGAATTGTTCTGTTTAATCTTGTCATTTTTCCTCTCCTCCTCAGGTGACTTTCTTTTAAATTCACCTACATTATATCCGAAAAAATCTGATTGTCAATAGAATCATACTATTTTTATGTTTTTAGGAATATTGTCATACTTTTTTACTTTAAAACACAAAAAACGGCAGGCCAATGCCTGCCGTTTTTTATATATTTTCAAGTTTTTCTTTAAGTATCTCTACAGTTTTTAACCCTATATCCATAACACAGTTTGAGTTTATAAAAACGCCCTTTATTTCGCCGTCTGCAAGAAGTTCAAATACCTTATCAATATAAGTTTCAAATTCCTTCTCGTCTAGCTCCTTGCCGTTTTTATAATCCCACAGATTTACGCCGATATACGCCCCTTTGGCTTTATCAGCATCATCCGTCCAAACAATCGTATTATCGCCTTTCACGCCCGTCCCTGCAAATGTCCATTTCTGAATACTGCCGAGAATTTCGTCATAATTTCCGCCAAGCACAAGCGCACCAACAACATTATCATAATATTTTGATACTCTTGCAACCTCATATGCCGATTCCTCATCCTCAACCGACCAAATGATGCGGTCAAGGAATGTAAGGGATTCCAGAGTGTAATCGTACGGTTTTTTAGGATATCCGTGTACTGTCATATAGCAAAGGTTTGAAAGTCCCAGATAATATGCCGCTTCCGCAGGAGTCATCCTGTTATCTCCCGGAAGGGAAAATTCGTTTCCGTAATGCTCGCTGCCCGGAACTTTTCCGAGGAGCCATATTTGTTTCTTTAAACTCATATTATTTCTCCCTAAATTTCCTCGTCGCCGTGCTCCTGTATCCACCGTTTTGTATAGCTAACCGATTCAAGACCTATATCCATTATACAGTTGGAACAGAAAATAACTCCTTCAATTCTGCCCTCTTTAAGCCATTTATAAAAACAATCCAGCTGATGTTTCATAAGACCAAGTGGCATATGACGCTCGCCGCGGTAATCCCACATATAACAACCGCAGTAGATGGGTTTATCCCCTGTCAATGTTTTCAATTTTTCAAAATTACGTTCAAGAGATGCAAGATACTTTGCATGGATTGACCAGAATGTAATTGCATCGCATTCCTGTATATACGGAATTCTCTTTTCGGTAAGTTCATCACAGTAAAGCACTGCCCAAAGTTCAAGAGGTTTATCCTTCGGGGCTGTGTGAAGCTTTTCTCTTAATCCGGCCACATCCGACGGAGTATATTTTTTAAGAGATGCCTCGTTGAAAAAAGTATCCATCACCGCCGCTTTTGTGTTTGGATGTTCATTTGCAATCCGAAGGATTTCATCTAATGCCGCCGGGTTTCCGGGGCTTACATCCCACACAACATTTTTCATGGCATCAAGCACTGCAGCCTCTTTATCAAGAGGAGGTTCGGGTCTTCCGCCAACGCTTACCCGACACACGTTTGAAATACCAAAATATTTTGCACCTTCAAACGGTGTCATTCTGTTGATGGAGGAAAGTCCATATTGGTCCCACATATGATGAATGCCTTCATTTTGCCCCCATATCCACAGTTTGTCCCGAAGCTTCATTAAATTTCCTCGTCACCATGTTCGGCAATCCACTGTTTTGTATAGGCAACTGCTTCAAGACCTATATCGCCAATACAGTTGGAGCAGAAAATAATACCTTCAATTTCACCCGCTTTAAGCCATTTATAAAGACAGTCAAGCTGATATTTCATAAGGCCAATAGGAAGATGTCTGCTGCCGTGGTAGTCCCACATATAGCATCCGCAGTATATCGGTTTATCTTCTGTTAATTCTTTCATTTTTGCAAAGTTGCGTTCAAGCTGCGGAAGAAGCTTTCCGTCAATTGTCCAGAATGTAATTACGTCACATTCTTTGATAAACGGTTTTCTGTTTTCGTAAAGCTCATCACAGTAAAGAACTGCCCAAAGTTCAATCGGACGAACAGGTTCTGTATGAAGCTTTTCACGAAGACGTGCAACCTTATCCGGTGTCTGTGTGGCAAGATACCTGTCGTTGAAGAAATCGTCAAGAACAGCCGCAGTAATGTTCGGATGAGTTGCAACAATATTTTTAAATGCGTTAAACATTGTTTCGTCCTGTGTGCTTGTTCCCCAGCACACCTTATTCATTCCGTCAAGCACCATCTGTTCCTGTTCATACGGAACGTCCGGCCATCCGCCTATCGGCACACGGCACACGTTCGGAATACCGAAATATTTTGCACCTTCAAATGCTGTCATCATATTCACCTCAGTAGAAAGCCCATACTGGTCATAAATATGATGAAGTCCCGGAGTCTGACCCCAAATCCAAAGTTTATCTCTTAATTTCATTGCAAGTCCCCTCCTTATATTTCTTCATCGCCGTGTTCGGCAATCCAGTTTTTAGCTTCAAAAGCCGCCTGAAGTTTTGTATCTGCAAGGGTATTGGAATAAAGAACAATACCTTCAATTTTGCCTTCTTTCATCCACTGTCTGTATCTGTTAAGGTAATCCCTTACAACAAACGGAGACATTATAAGGCGTTTCGGGAAATTCCACATATGTACGCCCCAGTACATTTTTTTGCCTTTTGCACCGCATTTCATAAGTATGTTGTAGTAATGGTCAAGGTTCACAATTTCAAGCGGACTTCTGCACCATACCACGATAGAATCGGCAAGTTCAATCCACGGAGTTGCTCGGTCGTATACTTTTACGCCATATATTTCAAGCCAAAGCTCAAAACCTTCACCGAGTTCCGCTTTAATACGGTCGCGTGCTTCTTTATAAAGCTGCGGCTCGCGTGCATACATTTCAAGATGCTGTGAATCAACCTGAACGATTGCACCTTTAACGTGCGGATGATATTTTGCAATTCTTATAACCTCGTCAACAGTTTCCGGTTTAGCCGGATCTATCG
>JAFVVU010000062.1 GCA_017502065.1 Clostridia bacterium
ACGGAATTGAACCGCTCAAACCTTTAAGCGAAGAAGAAAAACAGGCTCAGCGACAGCGTTTCGGCGTGGCAGACGGCCAGAAAACTGCAGTTCTTGCAGCTCGTATTGAATATGTAAAAGGACATGACGACTTTATAAAAGCGGCGGAAATTCTTAAAGAACGTGGCATAAACGTAAAATGTATTGCCGCAGGAAACGGAAGCAGATTAGAAGAACTTAAGGATAATGAAACAGTATATTTCCCGGGCTTTATTGCAGATGCATATAACCTTATCGGAATAACTGATGTAAGCGTGAATGCATCATTCGGTACAGAAGCAACAAGCATTGCACTTCTTGAAGGGATGAGCCTCGGAATTCCGGCAGTTGTAACAGATTACGGCGGAAACCCCGGCGTAATACAGGACGGAGAAAACGGATATCTTGTTCCGATACATTCTCCCGAACTTCTTGCTGACAGACTTGAAAAAGTCCTGACAGATGAGCAGCTCTACAAAAAAATGAGCGAAAATTCAATCAGAATATTCGGCGAAAAATTCACTGCTGAAAATGTAACAAGACAGATTGAAAATGTATATATCAGTCTTGCCGGAAACGGAGGTAACTAAGATGAGCGAAAAGAAAATAAAAGCAAGGTTCAATATTATTGACGTTCTTATTATTCTTGTGCTTGCGGCTGTTTTGTGGGTGTTTGCAAACTATGCCGGTGCACAGCCTGCACAGAACAATGCGGCAATGGTACAGTATACCGTTGAAATCAAAGGTATAAGAGAAGAAAATGTTGGTGCATTTGCTGAAGGTGATGAAATCACAGGCGACAAAGGCGGCGGTGTAATCGGCAGAATTGTAAGTGTCGGCGAATACGAAAACGAAACTGCGATTACGGAAAACGTAAGAACAGGAGAATTTCGTGTAGAAGATGTTCCAAACAGATATACAGTAAGACTGACGGTTGAATCACCATGCGTAAAAAATGCAGATGGCGTAACGGTTGATGGTACGGACATCAAGGTTGGTAAAAGCATCAACATTAAAACCGATAAATACGTAAGTAAATCAACTATACTTGAAGTTAAGGAGGGCTGATTATGATAATAGATGAAAAAGGCCGTTTGTTTGGCAAAGTAAGTATAGTGGACATTGCGGTAATTCTGTTCATAGTTGTTGTTGCAGTAGCACTTGTCTGGCGTTTTGCAGGAATGAAAGATGAAACAGCTAAGGTTCAGGATATAAAATGCAGCTACGAGTGCATTGTTGATAATGTAAGGATAGAATCTGTAAATGCAGTGAAAAACGACATCGGAAAAGATGTATACGATTCACAGGGCAGAAAAATAGGAACACTTGTTTCTGCCGAGGAAATGCCCTATGAAACAGAAATAATAACCGACAGGGGAGATATACGTCTTGCTGAAGTTCCTGATAAATACAGTATAAAGCTCACATTTGAAGGAACAGGAAGAAAAGCAAACTCAGGATATGTTTCCGGCGCGGGCTATGAAATCAGCATAGGCTCAAAACCGCTTCTTTCGCTTCATACAATAGATGTTGAAGCGCAGGTTCTTAACATAACAGAAGTGAAATAATGTTTAAACATGAAATAAATGGGTATAATCTATATATTAGCGCAAACGCAAAGCATATAATTTGTGAAAAAAATATATTGCAAATCGGGAAGTGTTAGTATATAATTATAATATTATAAATCTAGACTTAAATTTAGGGGGAAATATACAATGAAAGTAACAAAAGAACAAGTAGAAACAAATGTAATCCAGCTTGAGATTTCCGTTGGTGCGGAAGAATTCGAAGCAGCAATGCAGAAATCATATTTGAAAAACGTTAAACATATAACTATACAGGGTTTCAGAAAAGGTAAAGCACCAAGAAAACTTGTAGAAAAAGTATATGGCGAAGGCGTTTTCTATGAAGATGCAGTTGATTTCATTCTTCAGGATACATATCCGCAGGCACTTGAACAGGAAAATGTTGATCCTGTAGACCGTCCTGAAATTGACGTTAAAGAAATCGGCAGCGGTAAAGATTTTGTTTACACAGCAAAAGTAACAGTAAAACCGACAATGGAACTCGGCAAATACAAAGGCATCAAAGTTAAAAAAGTTGAATACACAGTAAGCGAAGATGATATCAACGCTGAAATTGATAATATGAAAGAACGTGCAGCAAGATTTGTTGACGTAACAGACAGAGCTGTTGAAAATGGCGACGTTGCAGTTATTGACTTTGACGGAAGCGTTGACGGCGTTCATTTTGATGGCGGTAAAGCTGAAAACCATAACCTTACAATCGGTTCAGGTCAGTTTATCCCGGGCTTTGAAGATCAGATTATCGGCAAAAACATCGGCGACGAATTTGACGTAAACGTTACATTCCCGGAAGAATACCATGCAAAAGACCTTGCAGGTAAAGCTGCAGTATTTGCAGTAAAATTAAACGGTATCAAGAAAAAAGAATATCCGGAACTTGACGATGAATTTGCTAAAGATGTAAGTGAATTTGATACTTTCGAAGAACTCAAAAACGCTACAAAAGAACATCTTGAAAAAGCTGCTGAAAACCGCACAAAACGTGAACAGGAAGAAGCAGTAATTGATGCAGTTCTTGCAAAAACAACAGTTGAACTTCCTGAAGTTATGATTACAAATCAGGTTGAACAGTACGTTCAGGATGCAAAATACAGAATTCAGTCTCAGATGCCCGGCATCACATTCGAACAGTACCTTGAATACACAGGCGGCAACCTTGATGATTTCAAAGAAGGTATGAAAGAAAGAGCTGAAAAAGACGTTCGCATTTCTCTTATGCTTGATGCAGTTGCAAAAGCTGAAAATATTGAAGTATCAGATGAAGATATCGATGCTGAAATCAAGAAAATTGCAGAACAGTACAAAATGGAAGAAGAAAAAGTAAAAGAATTAATCAATGCTGACCAGGTTAAGGAAAGCATCCTTCCGGGTAAAGTAGTTGACTTTCTTGTTGAAAACGTAAAGATTTCCTAAGGAGTGACATAAATGTACGAAAATAATATACCTGTTCCTTATGTAATTGAACAAACCGGCAGAGGTGAACGTTCTTATGATATATACTCCCGTCTGCTTATTGACAGAATTGTGTTCTTAAACGGTGAAGTAAACGATTATTCTGCTTCTTCAATCATTGCACAGCTTCTGTTTCTCGAAAGTCAGGATAGGGATAAGGATATTAACTTCTATATTAACAGCCCCGGCGGTAGCGTAACCGCAGGTCTTGCTATTTACGACACAATGAACTACATCAAATGTGATGTATCCACAATCTGTATCGGCCTTGCTGCAAGTATGGGTGCATTCCTGCTTTCATCGGGAACAAAAGGAAAAAGAATTTCACTTCCGAACAGCGAAATTCTTATTCATCAGCCTCTCGGCGGCACACAGGGTCAGGCAAGTGATATTAAGATTTATACGGAAAACATTCTTAAAATGCGTACACGACTTAATACAATCCTTGCTGAAAACACAGGCAAACCGCTTGACCAGATTCAGCTTGACACTGAACGCGATAACTATATGGATGCAAACGAAGCACTTGAATACGGTTTAATTGATAAGATAATAGCAAAAAGATAGGTCGAAAGGAAAACAGTATGTCAAAAGACTTAAATAACCAGCGCTATTGTTCGTTTTGCGGCAGACCGGAATCTCAGGTAACAGGAATGCTTATTCAGGGTCCGGAAGCATATATCTGCAACGAATGTGTTGCAGACTGTATGCACATCATTGAAGAAGCCGGCAAGAGCGAAGAGGCTTTCGATGCACCCGAAAAAACACCGAAACCGAAAGAAATAAAGGAAATACTTGACCAGTATGTAATCGGTCAGGACAAAGCAAAAAAAGCATTGTCCGTAGCGGTGTATAATCATTATAAACGAATAGAATCAAACGCAGGAAATAAAGATGATGTAGAACTCCAGAAAACAAACGTGCTCCTTCTTGGACCTACCGGTTCGGGAAAAACACTTCTGGCGCAAACACTTGCAAAAATACTTCATGTGCCGTTTTCGATTGCCGATGCAACCACGCTTACGGAAGCAGGCTACGTTGGTGAAGACGTTGAAAACATTCTTCTTCGTCTTATACAGGCGGCAGATTATGATATTGAGCTTGCGCAGCGCGGCATTATCTATATTGATGAAATTGACAAAATTTCACGTCGCAGCGAAAATCCGTCCATCACACGTGACGTAAGCGGCGAGGGTGTACAGCAGTCCCTTCTTAAAATTCTTGAAGGAACAACAGCATCCGTACCACCGCAGGGCGGCAGAAAGCATCCGCATCAGGAACTTATACAGATTGATACATCAAACATTCTGTTCATCTGTGGCGGAGCGTTTGACGGTCTTGAAAAGATAATTGAAAACCGTATCGGAAAAAAATCACTCGGTTTTGAATCAGACCTTGCAGAAAATGTTAGTTTTGATAAAGGTAATATCTTCAGCCACACAACTCCGGCAGACCTTCTTAAATTCGGTCTTATTCCGGAATTTATCGGCAGACTTCCGCTTATAGCATCACTTGAAATGCTTGACGAAGAGGCTCTTGTGAAGATATTTAAAGAACCGAAAAACTCACTGCTCAAACAGTATACAAAAATGCTTGGATTTGACGGTGTGGAACTTGAATTTGAGGATGAGGCAATCCGTGAGGTTGCAAGGGAAACCATTGCAAAGAAAACGGGTGCACGCGGACTTCGTTCAATCATTGAAGAAATTATGCTTGACGTAATGTATGAAGTTCCGTCAGATGATGAAATTGAAAAATGCATCATCACCTACGATACTGTTAAAAACCGAAAAGGCGCAAAAATAGTTCGTAAACAAAAGAAAGCTGATTTAACGGCATAAAAAAAGCCACCCTTTTGGGTGGCTTTTAGTTTTATCTGAATATAGTGAAAAACAAAATAACAACTATTGCAAGTGCAATTCTGTACCAGCCGAAAGATGAGAAGTTATGCTTTTTAACAAAGTTCATCAGGA
>JAFVVU010000063.1 GCA_017502065.1 Clostridia bacterium
ACGGCAGTTTGTTTTATACGGATAAGCTGAACTGTATAAGAAGCGAAATTGTGACGGGCGGCATTCGTTCCGGCTGTAAGGGGGCTCTTTGTGAAACAGGTGTTATCATAGGTGAAGGCCTGTGCTTTTTTGACAGCGGTATGAGAATGAAAATTGATGCAGAAGGAATAACACTTCCAACTGCGGAAGGAAAAGAAAATTTTGTATATCTGTATGCATCGCCCATTTCCAATGTTGCAACTGCGGTAGTAACCACGGAAGAAAAAGAAGGCAGTGAATATGTGCCGGTATGCACGATTGATGAAACGGGAAGGCTTTATGATACAAGAGTATGGTGCCGTTCAAAAATTCCGATGATGAATTCAAATTTCATGCAGAGAGAAAGGGTTGTAATTGAGAATAATCAGCAAAGCGGTAAGGTTCTTGTTGCAACAGTTCCGCTTGCAAATAAAGCATACTCACATATCATTTTTATGAGTGAATATGCAATATCTGTATATTTTCGCGATACAAACAAGTTTACATATATTGCTACGGACAATAATCATGGATACGAAAGACGTGAAGATATGGATTATTTCAGAGTCGGGTATTACCATGCTTCTTATAATCCTTATAATGCACAGTTAACATTTGAAGAAAAAGATTCCTGCCTTAAGTTATATGCAGAAGGTGTTCAGACAAATAAAGAGCTTGAAATGCTTGTGATATAAGGAGGCAACATGGTTGATTATAATATTAAAATAAAAGAAGGTGCACAAAAAACTTATTACAGCGATATTGTGTTTACCAGCGGTGATGTGCGTGCATACAGATTTATATTTGAGTTTGTGGATATTGATACGACAGATTGCAGTCTTGGAGTAAAAGCAAAGCGTGCTGACGGCACTGTTGTGATTGCAAAAAGCGGCGATTGCAAAACGTTTGTATTGCCGGGCAATATGTATGCTGTGTCCGGAGAGGTTTTGTTCGAAATTGCTGTTTATGATGCGATAGGCGGATGCATTACAACAAAGGTTGTTGCGGCAACCGTGAGAAAAGGTTTTGGCGAAGAAGGACTTTCTGCGGATGACAGATATCCGGCGCTTACAACGATGATAAATGAAGTGACGGCACTTAAGGTTTCTGTTACGGAGGCTGTTTCAGAGCTTGGAGAAATTTCTGCCGCGCTTGATGAAATTATAGCTATGCAAAACAGTCTGATTGGCGGTGAAACTGTATGAATATTGCAGAAAAACTGACAACGGTTGCGAAGAATGAACAGAAGGTATATGATGCAGGGTATAAAAAGCATTATGATTTTTTCTGGGACGGTATGTTAAATTACGGAAATCCTGCAAACTATATTAACCGTTTCCGAAGATGGACAAACACCGAAATATATCAGCCTAATCATAATATAGTACATTCTTTAAGTGCACCGGCTTCAGCAACCGAAACATTCAGAGAGTCGTTTTTTACCGACTTAAAGGTTGATAACATATTCAATGATGTCAGCCGTCTCAATTATTTTTGTCAGGATTGTACGACTCTTGTAAACGCACGAACTTTTCATGTTATAGAAAAAACAACGTATTACAGTCCTTTCGGTAATTGTCCGAAACTTGTTGAAATACGTTTTAACGGAACAATAGGGCAGAATGGGATTTCGTTTTCATCCTGTGTAAAGCTGAGTAAAGACAGCATCGAAAGCGTTATCGGACATCTTTCATCTGCAGCAAGCGGACTTACGGTAACCTTTTCAAAAACCGCTGTAAACAAGGCGTTTGAAATGTCAAGCGGTGCAAATGACGGTGCTGCATCCGGCGAGTGGCTGGCACTGGTTGCATCAAAATCTAATTGGACGATAGCTTTAGCATAAGGAGGATATGATGATAACAGAAAAAATAACAACAATTAAACTTATTGCTTCTGAGGGGATGACACTTACAGACGGCGAGCATTTTGGAAAAGAAATATATCTTGGTACCGGTGACTCGGCTGATAACTGGCATGAGATATCCGATGCAGAAGCACAGAAAATGCAGAAAGAACTGTTGTCGGAGGATTAAAATGGAAATGGTAATTATGGCGGCAGGAATTCCTTCGGCAATAACGGGACTTCTGGTATGGTGGATAAAAAAGAAAATTGATAAACAGGACGAAGAGCGTCAGGAGCGTGAAAAAAATCAGGAACGGCTGATGATACTTATTATGCAGACGGGCAGGGCAACAAGTGTCCTGTCCGAAGCAACTGCACGTGCGGTTCAGCGTATTCCCGATGCGCATTGCAACGGCGATATGAAAAAGGCGCTTGATGATGCCAAACGTATTCAGACGGAAGAAAAGGATTTTCTTATAAATAAAGGGATTAAACATATTTTTGAGGAGTGATTTTTATGATGTGGATAAAAGCAGCAGGAATAAGAGCAGTTAAAACAGTGGCACAAACTGCCCTTGCAACAATAGGGACGGCTGTTGCGATGGGAGAGGTCAACTGGATTTTAGTAGGAAGCAGTGCGCTTCTTGCGGGAATTTTGTCGCTTCTTACATCAGTGGCAGGACTTCCGGAAGTGAAATGATATGAATATAATTAAAGATTTTGTTCCGGCACATAAGTATGGACTGAAATGTCCGTATTCTATGGTGCCGGAATTTTTTGTAATACATAATACATCCGGTGATGCAAGTGCAAAAAATGAGATTGCATATATGAAAAATAATAACCTTCAGACAAGCTTTCATTTTGCTGTGGATGATGTTGAGGTGCGGCAGGGAATTCCGATTGACAGGAATGCATTTCATGCAGGTGATGGCGTGAATGGAAAAGGTAACCGCAAGGGGATTGGCATTGAAATATGCTATTCCAAATCGGGTGGAAAGAGATTCGAAAAAGCGGAAGAAAAAACCGCGGAATTTGTGGCAGAAAGGCTGATGGAGTTCGGTTGGGGAATTGACAGAGTAAAAAAGCATCAGGACTTTTCGGGCAAGTACTGTCCGCACCGCACGCTTGACCTCGGCTGGAAAAGATTTTTGAAAAAGGTGGAATTATATATGGATTTACTTGCAAGAGTTGAGGCTCTTGAGAAAAAGACGGA
>JAFVVU010000064.1 GCA_017502065.1 Clostridia bacterium
ATTGATATGACGGTTACAAGTGAAATTGCGGGTATGTGGAACAAACTTGCATATGGATATGTTATTGCGCTTGATAATTACGGCGGATTTACTGTAATGCCCGATATACCAACAGGTTCAGGCAGAATGCCGAGATATGAGGTTCTTACGGAAAATCTTGATTTTGCTGAGGTTCCGTATGAATCAGAATATGGTTGGAGATTTAAAGACGAGAACGGAAATCAGTACGTGTCTGATTTTAAAACCGATGTATCAAATGCAAAACCCGGTTGGCAGGTGAAATGGACAATTTCACCTGGTGAAAGACTTGCAATAACAACTTTTCCCCCAAGAGAATATGACTGGGAAAATTCCTTTAAAACATATACAAATGTATTTTCTACAACGCCTTTTGGTGACATTAAGGACGATAGCGAAAAGAGAATGATTGGTGCAGAAGTATTTTTTGATATAAATGATAAAGGATACTGCAATGACTATTCGCCATATTATGTACAGAATCACTTTGGGTACGAAAGAGTACAGGAAATGATAGATAATCTGCAAAATAATGGCGTTGATGCACTTATATATACAAGCTCGTATTTCCATAAGGACAAACAAGACCCGTCTGTATACATCAATGAGATGAAAAGACTTCGTGATTTATACGGACTTGATGGTGTATATTCAGACGGAACACCAACGCAGGGTGAATGGGTTAATGCATACAAAGTAGTAAGAGAACTGAGAGAGGTATTTCCTGACGGAACAATAATAGCGCATCAGACGGGAATGAACAACAACGGGGGACCTCCGTTCTCATCACCGGCTGTTTTCCTGCCGATGGTAGATACATATCTTACCTACACACTTAAAGGGGAACTTACAGCGGCAATAGGATTTGATGCTGTAATTCCTACGCTTACATGGCCTCAGTATAATATTGCTAACTGTTATGGTGTTGAAAAAAGTGATTACTGGGCATACAAAGACAGCGAAGGAAATCTTATTGAGCTTTCAGCTTTAGATGCACAGGTGTTACTGCTTGAACATAATGGCAGAGCAAGAATGCAGGGCAGAGGCCCTGCGCAGATGGCTGAATGGGAAAAGGAATATGTGCCAAGACTGCGTGCACTTGAAGAATTATGGAAAGAAAAAGGGGATGACCCTGATTTCTACGAAAAATATTATGCACCAAAAGCAAGAGAGCTCACAAGAGAATATTTATCCAAATTCGGTGATGCAGAATCGCTTAATGAAACATTTGACAATGAAAATGTACTTGATAAATACGGAATATATGATACAGGCGCAAGTATAGCGACACTAGAAGAAAACAATGTTCTTAAACTTGAAGGCACACAACTTGGTGCACAAGGTAGCGTGCTTAAAAGAATAAATCCCGTTGCAGGACCTCAATCCATTGAATATGATATTATGATTGAAGAACGCGGGGATTTTGAACAGATTATTGGTAACAGTTACGGTAACGCACCCGTTGGAATTGCTTTTGGAAGAGACGGAAAAATCAAATTTAAAAACAT
Source organism: Clostridia bacterium (assembly GCA_017502065.1). Taxonomy (GTDB): domain Bacteria; phylum Bacillota; class Clostridia; order RUG12999; family RUG12999; genus RGIG4103. Next base: position 1,527 of record JAFVVU010000064.1, read on the forward strand.
AGCGGGAAATTACGTTAATCTTATGCCATATAACCGTAAGCAATGGTATAACGTGAAACTTGAAATAAATACAGACACTCATTTGTACGATGTTTATATCAACGGCGAACGTGTACTGACTGATGTAGAAATGGATCAGACTATGTATCAGCTTGGCGATATTGAATTCAAGGATGGCGGATACAGAAGTATTTGTTACATTGATAATATACTTTATAAGAATAAATGGTAAGGGGGATTATGGTGAATACTATAAAACGAATTATAACATTTGTTATCGTAACTGCACTTATGATAGCAGGCATGGCAGTAAGCGTTAATGCTGCCGAATTGCAAGACGTGACAGTTGAATATGAAGCAAACGTTCTTACAATAGAAGGAAAAACACCTGCAGGCAGCGGTGCATGGGTTACAATAAAAGTAAAAAACAGAACTGCGGCAACACCATTCTATATCGGTGGAACTGAGGCAGGTGCAAATGGAGCATTCTCATTTGCGATAGAACTGAATTCTTCAGGACTTTCGCAGGATGCCAGTGGAATGTATGACATCACAGTAGGGGGAGCGGGAGTGACTGCTCATCCTGACGATATGTTTTTTATAAACGATAATGACAGTGTGTCAATCCTTCCTTATATAAATAGCATTCCTCTTCGTGAAACACTGATAAGCAATATCGGTATTGTAAAAGGCGAGTGCGGAATTGATCCGGCAGTTGATATAGTGAGCCTTTCGCTCAATGGGAAAAATTCAGTATACGATGGTCTTCTTAACAGAACACATGACAGCGTACTTGCATTCAGAGAAGCATATTATCAGGCAATAGCGATAGCAACACTCAATGAAGGTAACCCTGCAAATGGTGATACTCTCATTGGTACATACGGAGCCGTATTGGATTTGGAATGTGGTGAAGGCTCATATTTTGCAGGACTTACAGATAAATCAACGGTATATAGTTCTGTAATCGGTGGCTCATTTAATACCAGAGATGTAGCAGCATATCAGACAGCATTCAATAAAGCTGTTTATCTGACACTTGTAAACAGTGTTACAACCGCAAACAGAAGCAAATACATTGATTACATTGCAGAATGTATCGCTTTGGGATACACAACTATTTCTCTTGCAGACTATAATTCCGATCAGCTCAGAGATACAGACAGAATTGATATTTTAAGTGATATCGTTTCATATAAAACAAGAAATCCGTTTGGAAGTCTTGAAGCATTTTTCACATATTTCACAAATAAAGTTAACCAGACAATTATTGCCAGAGCGGAACAGAATAACCAGCAAAGCAGTGGCTTCGGCGGAGGCGGCGGTGGCGGTTATTCCGGTCCGAGTATAACGGTTGATAATGACTATGTTGAAGAAATTAAAAAAGAAGAACCCGAAGTTGTTGTACCGCCTGTGGTAACACCTGCAGTAAGCTTTGATGACATAGATTCAGTACCGTGGGCACAAAAGGCAATTGAAGAAATGGCGGCAAAAAATATACTTTCAGGTGTCGGAAACGGAAAATTTGAACCTGACAGAGCTGTTACCCGTGAAGAATTTGTAAAAATTGTTCTTACAGCATTTGATGTTCCGGAAGAAGAAACAAGCGGAACGTTTGCGGACGTTGAAGAAGGTGCATGGTACTATGAATATGTTATGAATGCACTTGCAAGCGGCCTTGTAAACGGTGTGGACTACGAAAACTTCGGAGTTGGACAAAGCATTACAAGACAGCAGCTTTGCACAATAGTTTACCGAGCAATGAATCTTATGGATATTTATCTTACACCGGAACGCACTGAAGTGCCGTTTGAGGATTTTGACAGTGTTTCGCCTTATGCAAAAGAAGCGGTTGAAGCATTATACAAAGCAGGCGTTATAAACGGTGTAAGTGAAACTGAGTTTGACGCCGAGGGTGAAGCAACCCGCGCAATGGCGGCAAAAATTGTTTATGAAATACTGGAAAGGGGGCAGGATAAATGATGAATATCAAAAAAATTCTTGGTATTTTGCTTATATTCGTACTTGCAATGAGTACAGTATGTTTTGCAGAAGGAACAGAAATCATCGCTGCTGAAGAACCTGCTGTAACAGAAGAACCCGTTGTTACAGAAGAAGTTGTTGTAACCGAAGAATCTGCTGCAACTCTTTATGCTGTTAATACTTCGGTAGATTTAAGTACAAGCAACAATTTCCTGCTTGTTCCTGAGAACTTCACAATAACAGATACAGGATCAAATGATAAAATTACAAGTAATAGAAATCATGCATACAGTCTGCATACTACGGTATTGCAGAAATATGCGGCAAGCAAGCCTCATAAACCGATGATTGCAAATATTTACATTGAAAATGCAGGAAATTATAACATCTGGGGTTATGCACTGAACAATGTTGAAGGTTCGGGGCTTACATATGCACCAACCGATCATGTAACCTCAAACAGACATAAATATGTGTCTATAGGTGTTGACGGTTCATATGATACAAACAAATACTCCAGTGAATTTAACGCTGTTTTTGAATGGAGTTGTTCATCAGCACCCGTATATCTTTCGGAAGGCTGGCATACAATTGAAATTATTTCACCTGTTCCAAGTGCAATTATTCAGTATGTGTTTATAACAGACTGCCTTACACTCAATCTTCAGAGTGCAACAGCTGCAGGTTATCCGGCGGGAGCAAAACCATCAACAAACACAGAGGCTGAAGCAGCTTATAAAGCTGAAATGAATGGTTATATTGGTCGTTATGGTGACGTTGCAGCTCCTGTGGCATCAAACCCAATAGGTGCAAACTATATAAACGAAAGCACAACAGAAATTGTATTCCCGACAATGACAGATGCCAGCGGCACTGTAATATGTGAATATAAGGTGAACGGAACAACAGTTACTCCGGATGAAAACGGAATATATCGTCTGGAAAACTTAAAACCCCTTGCTGAAATAAGTGCAGAAATGACTGCAAAAGATGCATTTGGAAACGAAAATAAAATTACATATGCAGATATTGCGGCAAGCATCAATCCTTCACCCATAACACTTGTTACAAATGGTGGAACAACGGTTGCAACAATGGCCGATGTTCTGGGAGCAACAACAGTAACAGCACAGGTTAATTTTGTTAATAAAGAAAATGCAACAAAGCCTATTACAATGATTGCAGGTATTTACACATCAGATAAAAAGAGAATGGTAGCATCAACGGTAATGCCCGGTACAGTAGCAATAACAAGTGATACACAGAGCATATCGGCACCAATCACTATTCCGTCGGATGTTGCAACAAATCCTGAAAATTACTTGATCTTTGTAGAAGTATGGAATGACGATGCGTCTCTTTCACCGTATATGAAGGGCGTTATTATAGGACAGGGGGAATAAGAGAATGAAAAGAATTTTAAGTTTATTAATTACACTTACATTACTTGTTTCAACTGCACTTGTGGTTCCGGTATGTGCTGAAGAAACTACAGCTGTTGATTATACTGAAGATGTCCGTATTATATCCGAACTTGGACTGTTGGACGCATTTACAATAGATCCTGAAGCAACTCTTACAAGAGCGAAGGTTGCAGAAATGGCTGTAAAAGCAATGGGATTATCGGTTAATGGTGGTGTAAACACAAAATTTTCCGATGTTAAGGCAGATATCAAAAGCTCCGCATATATAGATATTGCGGCATCTATGGGAATAGTGTCCGGATTTTCCGACGGCAGATTTATGCCGAATGAACCTGCTACATATAACCAGTTCATAAAAATTGTAGTTGGTATGCTCGGATATTCAGTTTATGCAGAACTGGGTGGCGGATATCCATCGGGATATATCTGGGAAGCATCCCGTCTTGGAATTACTGATTCTGCAGGGAAAAATGGCGAATCTACAATAACAGTAGGTGAAGCATGTTACATACTTAAAAGAGCAATAACAAAAGTTGATGTTCTTGAAAAGTCAGGTTTTACCGAAGATACAACAAGTTATGTCGAAAAAACAGGTAAAAGATTAATCCACAGCCTTGATATATATGAATATACAGGCACAGTAACTGCCGACAATTATACAAGCTTTATGGGAACAAGCCTCCTTAAAGAAACTGAACTTGAGGTTGACGGGTTTGTATATAAAAAGGCAGAAGACAAACTGATCGGAACACTTGGAAAAACCTACACATTCTATATTAAAGCTTCCGGTAATGCTCAGAAAGATATGATTATTTTATATGAATCACAGGATTGGAACAATCAGGAATTAATACTTGACGAAAATACTATTCTGACGGTTGAAAATGATTACATGCTTTGCGAAGTTGAAGGTAAAGAAGATGAAGTAAAATATAAAACTGACGGAAATCTTATTTACAATGGCGTAGCCAAAATAGACTGGACAAAAAATGATATCAGAAAAGAAAATTCGGAAGTAAGATTACTTGATGCAGACGGCGATAATGTATATGAAACAATATTTGTAAATGAATATGTTAATATACCGGTAAAACAGACAAGTCTTATGCAGGAAGTAGTTTATCTTACAACAAGCAATCCGTTGTATCAGACTCTTGATTTCAGCAGCGACAGCGGTGTTGAATATTTAATAACCGATGAGAGCGGCAAAAAAATAGGATTTGAAAAGATTAAGGCAAATAATATCTTATCTATTGCAAGAAGCCTGGACGGAACCGTGATGACAATAAAAGTTAGTTCAACAACGGTTGAAGGTACTGTTGATGCTATAGGAGACAACACTGTTGAAATCGGCGGCGCCGTGTATCCGCTTGCTTACGGCATAGCGCTCAATACAGAAATTGAAGGTCCGGTACTTGGACAGACAGGAGAATTTTTCCTTAACTTCAAAGGTGAAGTTTGCGCTGCAAAATACGGCAGTATGGACGGAATAAAATACGGATATCTTATGAAGATGGCTTCTACCAAAACCTTTGTTTCGGATGTTTCTGTAAGAATATTTAACCAAAAAGGTGAGTTTGAAATTCTTGAGTGTGCAACAAATATAAACATTAATGGTGAACGCAAGAATGAAGCAGACCTCATGTCTAATGCCTTGTTTATAAGCGGAGGCAACACTCTTAATCAGCTTGTCCGTTATAAAACAAATGAAGCAGGAGAAATCAGTGAAATTAACACAGCGGTAGACGGAACGCAGTATACTCTGGAACAGAAAGCATCTCTGTTTGCAAGAGAAGCATCTTTTGACGAAATTACATACCGCGGCGGAAATTTAAATGTTTTTGCATCAAGATATGCAGTAACAGCGGATACAAAAATATTTATAATACCGGACAACATTGCTAAAGAAGAACTTTTTGATGTAACAAATGAAACCACTCTGACAGGAGATATAAAATATAAGAAAGTTAAAATTTACGACCAGACAATTGAAGGTGATGTCAGAGCAATTGTTATGAAATCGGATGCATCATCCTACGAAATTTCATCTTCGCCGGTAGCTATTGTAACTAAGGTATATGAAGCACTTAATGAAAATGGTGATGCTACAATTAAAATCACTATGATTTCGAACGGAAGTGAACAGGCCCTTGAAACGGTTGAACGTGAACTTACGGTTAATCTTCATTCTACAGCTGTGTATGACATAACAAAAGACACTTCTTCAAATAAGATTACAACTCCGGCCTCATATTCTGCAAAATATTTATCTGCAGGCGATGTAATAAGATGCGTTCTGGATAATAAAGGAAGAATCGTGGCAATACATTTGCTTCTTAAAGCTAACGGTAGAAAATACGGAGAAGGAAGCTCTTCAACATCATCTACAGCTATTACCATGGACGGTATTTATGCACCGTATACATATAGCTACGGCAAGGTTGCAAACTCCGGTGCTAACTATGTCAGAATGGAAGTGCCGTCACCGAATGGACTGGAAACATGGACAAGAGTTTATCCGTATTATGATAAGGCATACTACTATGAAGTAAACACTTCAAACGGAAAAGTATCTCAAATTAAAAAGACAGACATTTCTTATAAAGATGACCTGCTTGCTGTAATGTATAGTTCAAACCCGAAACTGTTTGTAGTATACAGATGATAATTTGCAAGCAAAGTAAATTTATGGGTTGTTGACTTTAAATAAAAACTGTTGTATAATTAACATAAGAATTATATATCCAAAGTGGGGGTTGATATGGATAAAAGATTTTATCTTACTGATTTGACAGAAATATTTGACATATCAAAGATAGTATTCTATGCATACAGCAAAGCTATGGATTTAACCAGACTTAAAGAAGAAGAATTCGATTTTTGGCAGTTAAGATATATCAATTCCGGAAGCGTTTGTTATGATCTGGACGGAGAACATTACGTTTTGGAAGCGGGGCAGTTATTGCTTATACCTCCGGGCACACATCAAAAACATGTTCTTGAAAAATCAACGAAGACTCCGGAAATGATAGTTATAAGCTTCTTTTGCGAAACGGAAGCTCTCTGGCAGCTTGGGAAAAAATCCATATCTGTTTCGCGTGAAGAAAAAAAGCTGTTATACAACATAATAAATCTAAAAGAAGAAGTGTTTGAATTTATATCGGGTGACCCTGATTATAGGGGTATAAAACCAAAATCAAACATTTCAAAAAGTGCACTGCAGCATCTTAAAATAAACCAGGAAAGATTGCTTATATCTCTGTATGACCGCCTCTGTGTTGATGAAGCAGAAAGGTACAGAAATAATAAACTTAACAGAGAAGTACAAACTGTTGAAGCAATAAAAGTATTCCTTGAAGAAAATATATTAGGCAATCTTACTTTAAAAGAAATATCGGAGCATTTTTCCTACAGTCAGTCGTCGTTGAAAGATATTTTTAAACGTATAACGGGCGAAAGTATTATGAGATATTATAATAACATAAAACTTGAAAAAGCCAAGGAACTTATACGTGAGTCAACTCTTACAATCGCGCAGATTGCGGAAATGCTCGGCTACACAACAGCAAGCTATTTTTCACAGGTATTTAAAGAAGCAACGGGTGTTGCCCCGTCGCAGTACAGCAGAAAAAACTTAAAAGAATAATTAAAAAGGCGTGTCGGAAACATAAAATCCGGCACGCTTTTTTTAGTATGTTTGGCTTTTTTTGAAAGTAGTTTGTCTAAATATATATGGAAAAAAATATGTGGTTTTGTTATACTAAAATAAATTGGTGTATTTAAATATTTTGGTATGCACCAATTAATATTATTATCAAAATAGGAGGAAAAAGAAATGAAAAAAGTTATTTCTGGAATGCTTGCGCTTGTAATGATGCTTTGCATCATGAGCGTTAGTGTAATGGCTGCAGAATACGTTCTTGACGGCGGATTCGAAGGCTATGCAAGTAACTGGACAACTACCAGAGATGCCCTTAAAAACTATGGTACAGAAAATCTTTACTGTAATTCCAATGTAGGAACTCTGGCTATTGACACAGTGAATGTAAAAACAGGTTCTCAGTCTTTGAAAATGGTGGCTGGAAAAGCTGCGCAGGCCACATATGATCTTTACACAAACTTGTTTGATGTGGAAAAAGAAACATACACTGTAAAAGTGGATGTATTCCCTAAAGTGGAGTATAATGCTGCCGATGGTGTTGATTACTCAAGAGTAAGAATTGGTTTTTCAGAAAGAAGTGCCGATGTATATGAACACAGCACAACTGCTTGGGCTAACTCGAAAGTTAATGGCACGGCGACTGAATGGAATTCTATGAAGTCTACAGGAGACTATGTTGACTTTAATGTGCCGGTAAACGCATGGACATCACTCGAAGTTGAATATACTCCGACAGCAGCAGTTGAAACTGCCCTTTTCCAGATCATTGTAGTTGGCCATAATAAAAGTGCTTCCAGAGACACTGCTATTGGCGACGTAGTTATGTATGTTGATAACATTTCTGTAACAGAAAAACCAGCAGTTGTTGAACCTGAAGTATTTGATGTAACAATCACAGGTGAAAACGCAGTAACAAGCGTAGCAGCAGCTACATCTGAAGGTGAAGCAGTTGACTTTACAGTAGCACCGAAATTCGGTTACTACATCGAATCCATCACAATCGGTGGAACACCGTTCACAGGTTTTAACGCTTACAAAGGCGGCACATATTCAACAGGCGCAATTGAAGCTGATACAGCAATCGTTGTAACAGTAGCAGAACTTTCTGCAAACACAGAAGAAGGCGTATCAACAAGCGTTGCAACACTTCCTGCAGTATTTGCTGAAACAGGAGAAGCTCCTGTAACATTCGGTAAAGTACTTGCTGACGTTGATACAGTTGATGAATTCGGTATCTACCTTACAACAGCAGAAGGCGATGATGTTGAATCCGCTGTAACAAAAATGGGTCCGCACTTCAAAGCATTCCGTAATATAAATGGTCAGTATGCAATCGAATTCCAGGGTCTTGCAGCTGGTGAATACATTGCAAAAACATACGTAAAAGTAGCAGGCGTTACAACATACGGTATCGCTACTACTTTCACAGTAGAATAATTAAGGAGGGTATATAAAATGAAAAAATATGTTAAACCTATGGCAAATATGAATGAATATACTCTCATCGAGAGACTTGCAAACCTTGACAGTTGGCTTGC
>JAFVVU010000065.1 GCA_017502065.1 Clostridia bacterium
GGTAAAAACGGATTTGCAATTCTTGCCGGACTTGAAGGCTGTTATGTTGCAGAACAGCTTTCGCCCAGAAGCGGATGCCGTGTGGGCAGAGTTGAAATGCTGAAGCTTGCTGATGAGGAATATCCCGTTGAAGCAGACAGACTTGAGGATGTTGTTGAAGACATTTGCGGAGGTAAACCGAAACGTCTTGCACTTCTTACACCGCGAGCCGTTATGCCGGTGGGTATTTTTGAAAGATTTGAAGAATATGTAGGCAAGGGAAATCTGCTTGATGCACAGGAAATATATTATAAAGTAAAATACGAAAAATCCGATATTGAAATGAAGCTTACCGCTCAGGCGGCAATTGTTGCCGACTTTATGATTGAGGGGATGCTTTCTATAATGAAACCCGGTATGCTTCAGACTCAGGTTGCGCAGTGGGGTTATGCAATTGCATCTGAGCTTGGTGTTGAGGAAATGGGTATTGACGTTATGGTGACAAGCGGAGAAGATAACCGTTCAATTGTAGGAAAAGCACTTAACCATGTTATTAAAGAAGGCGAGTTTGTGCATCTTGGGGTTGGTCCTGCAATGGACGGACTTACAGCTTGTGAAAGGTGCAGTGTTGTTTGTACAGGAAGTGGCGGTAAGCTTACCGAACCGCAGGAATACTGGCTCAGCTTTGTTGAAGATGCATACCGTGTGGGACTTTCGGAGTTTATTCGTGTGGCAAAAAATAATCTTCCGGCGAAACTGCAGGAACAGGCTCTTGTAAATTATTTTGAAAATAAAAAAGCTGAAGTTTGCAAACGACTTGGCAGGGATATTGACCTTGTAAGATTAAAACCATATACAGGCACACATAATGCGGGATATACCGAATGTCAGGAGTTTTACGGTGCAATAACCCTTAATTCCGAAGAGCCGATGGGAAATCAGATTGTTACTATGCTTGACGTTGCCGCAAGAGGTTTTGGCAGTACATGGAACGATGTTATTATTCCGGAATTTGACTATATTCTTGTTGAAAAAACTTTGGGTAAATACGGCAACAAGGTTGAAGTTTTAAACAAGCTTCCTATACGTCTGCAGCATCTTGTAGGATGCGGATATTAAGGAGGGCGATTATGTATACATATTGTGATATAAATGAAAGAAAGGTTTCAAAAAACATAGGTACTTTGTTTCCGGGGTTTAGTAAAGATGAGGTTCTTCTTGTTATGAGCCCTCACGATGACGATGCTGTTATCGGAGCAGGATATGCGATGATGGCGGCAAAGGATGCCGGCGCTGAGGTTTATGTTATGATTTTCTGTCGCGGTGATGCCGGTTACAGTACGATTGAAGAAAAGGCAACCATTGAAGATGTGCGTAAGGCTGAAACCTTTGACTGTTATGCAAGAATGGGCATAGATGCTGACCATATAGTCCGCCTTGATTTTCCGGATTTTTCCGCAATAGGTAACTGCGGATGGGAAAAGGCAGACGGCAGCGAAGGCGATATGCCGAGAATATTGAAATTTTTAAGAGATAAAAAGGTTACGCGTGTTATGATTCCAAATCATTATCACGAACATATTGACCATCTGGCGGCACATATTATGTCAAGCTTTGATGTTCCGCAGGCAGGGGATATGGCACTTGTGGATTATGGCGTGCCCCATGCAGTAAAATCAACTATTGAATATTCCGTGTGGGCAGATATTGACCCCGAAGATGCACTTGTGTGCGGCAGAAGTACGACTCTTCGTGCGAACCGGATGCTTGTTGTTGATAAAACGGTAGAGAAAAAAATTGACGATGCCATTGCGGCATATGTTTCTCAGGGAGAAATCATAAAAAGGCTTGTTAATGCAAGACGTGAAAGGAAAACGGATAAGGGACAGTTTGTTGAAGTGTATATTTCATTTGACTGTCGCCCCAAAATTGATTTTGCGCATTATGTGAAATGGGCACAGGAAAACATATAATAAAAAGCCGTAGCGTTTGCTACGGCTTTTTTAGATTAAAATCCTCTTGTTATTTCTTCAATAAGTTCACGTACTATGCTTGCACCGGTAAGGAGGAGAAGTAAAAATACAC
>JAFVVU010000066.1 GCA_017502065.1 Clostridia bacterium
ACTTGTGGATTTGCATCCGGTATATTTTGGTTACCTGTTTAAGAAAACCTGTGGCTACAGCCCGATTGCATATGCGAATTTTCTGCGCTGTGACAGTGCAAGGGAAATACTTCTGACAACGGACTTCACGCCCAAGGAGGTTATTGAGGCGTGTGGATTTTACAGTATGTCGCACTTTAAAAATATGTATAAAAAACTAACCGGCAGAGATGCACTTGTTGATGCTTCTACTGTGCCGGTGGAAATAAAGGTAAAATAATTGTAAAAAAGAGGACGGAAATTTTCGTCCTCTTTTAAATTGTATTAATAATCTGTAATTCTGTCCATTATGACCGCGGCTTCTGCTCTGGTTGTGTTTCCGAGAGGATTAATTGTAAGATCGGCGTTACCGGTAACAATTTTTGCACTTACCATCGCAGAAATATCCTGTACGGCATAATCGGCAATAAGTCCTGTATCCGAGAAGTTTTTGAGGGTAGTTGCAGGGTCGGATTTTGAAATCTTGTGCATATAGCGAAGACCTCTTGCGCAGATAACCATAAGGTCTTGTCTGGAAATGGATTCTTCGGGATTATATGTGCCGTCACCGGAACCCTTGAGTATGCCAAGAGCTTTACCTATAGCAACCTCTTTTGCATATTCGGCATTCGGGTCAACATCGCTGAACTGGTCTGTTGTATCAGCAGTAAGTCCGAGTGTTCTTACAAGATACATTGCAAAATCGCCTCTTGTAATGTTTTCGCCCGGTGCATACACACCAACACCTTTGTTGTTTGCAATACCTCTTACTGTAATTCTTTCTACCGCATTTTCCGCCCAGGAGTGATTTCCAAGGTCGGAGTACATAGGTTGTAAAAGAAGATTTACATCAATGTCATTTTTCGGTACAATCTCATAAAGTGAAATTTCACGAGGTTTTAATGTAAGTTTGAATGTAGAATCATTTGATGTCACGTTTGCGGCGGTTGTACCGTTTACAAGACGTGCTGTGAAGCCATCCGCTTTTACAAGTCCGTTGGAACTTGTAAGGTCAAAATTAACTTCTGTATCTTTTCCGTCGTTTTTCTCTTCTTTGACAAGAAGGTACATTTTGCCATCTGTATCAACCCAGCTTCGTGCCCAGTAGTCGCGTCCCATGTATTCATTGAATACAGGAGATTCTTCTCTTACAAAATGTCCGAACATCTGGTCAAGCTCGCCTGACTCTTTGATTACTGTATGTGCATCAATCATAGGCTGTGCATATTCTGCAGAGGAGTAATATCCTATACCCGAAGCACCGCCCCACAGTGCTGTCCAGCACTGCATACGCATTGCGTTTGCATCCGGTACATATGTCGGGTTCCAGGAAGCCGCATAACCAAGGCTCCATATCGGTTTTTCATCATACACAGCATCAGTACATTCTGTAAGACGGATGTATGTATAATGTGTTTCGTTTGCATATGACGGATATGGGTCAACCGCACCTATATCAACATACTGATAAGCCTGTTCAAAGGAGTTCGGCACACCTGTTGTTTCGATGTTGTATACGGGGTGAACCTTGTCGATGGCACGTATAGCCTTGTAGCCTTCTTCAAGGTATAAAAGAGCTACCGCATAGGACTGTACTATTCCGCCCGGTTTTGCATGCATGGACGGTTCGTCCATCATCATCCATCCGAACAACGCAGGATGGTCTTTAAACTCTGTTACAATACGTTTTGTTTTTGGGAGTGAAAGCGGGTGACCTGCACTGTCACCGTAAAGCGGGAACAGTATTTTTATGCCTTTTTTATATGCAAGGTCAAGAATTTCTCTCATTCCTTCGATACTGTCATGTCTGAAAGTTAAATCATCGGGACGGATAACCGTTACACCTGCCGCTTTATATCCGTCATAGAATTCTTTAAATGAACCGTACAGATAGAATATGTCAAGAGGCTCTCCGTCAAGGATAAATTCACCCTTTTCGTTAAGTGCCGTTGGTCTGTCGTAACGATAGATGCGTTTGGACAACGTATCCATAATCGGCGTGCCGTCGGCTTTTCTGTAGGTTGCCTCAAGTATGTATGCTTTTTCCTTTTCCGCAAGTGTCATGATGGGGAATGTAGCACTAACCTTCGATGCAGCAGGAATCTGCTGTTCGGCAATAACTGTTTCACCGTCTTTGATTTTGAAATCAACATAGTTTCCGTCTTCGATAGGGAAGTTGATGTAGTTGATTTCTGCAAATGCATCAATATTCGGTTCTTCTGTGTAATAGAAGGTATCCTTTGAATAGAACTTCATTGGTGTTGCAGTTCCTGTAGGACCGAACTCAACATCGTCATAATAAACGGTGCCGGCATTATGCAGACGAATATATATTCTTACGTTGGTAGTTCCTTCGGGAAGAGTATATAAAAGTTTAATCTGTGTCCATTCGTCTTCTTTAATGGTATATATACTTGATTCAATACCGCCTGTAACAGTAAGGGTAGATGCAGTACCGGTATCGCTGTATGCTTCAATTTTAAGAAGAACACCGCTGAGTGCACTCATATCTTTGGCTTTAACCCATGCGGAAAGAACATAGTCAGTATTTGCAACAAGGTTATCGGAAATTGATTGCTGTACCCAGGGGTTTCTTCCACCAACGGAATTGTCGGGAGCAACAATTTTAACGCTCCAGTCACCGCTGTGAGCCTCTTCCTGTGTGTGGAAGGAAACAATGTCCCAATAGCTCTGGTAACCAATCCAGTTTTTAGGGTTTTTGCCGTTAGAATTAACTTCTTCAAAGCTTGGATTAACAACAGCATTTACAACACCCGGAGCAATGGATGCCGCAGCATTTCTTTTAAGCTCTTCATCAAGAAGTGCACAGGAATTATCCCATACCTCTTTTATAAGATTCTGTTTATTTACAACATCTTCTGCTGTGGAGGGAAGAACCTTTCCTTCAAACTTAAAATCATCCCAGTAAATAGTTCCTCCACAGTCAAGACGAAGCTGCGGTCTTGCTGTAACCGCTTCATCGGGGGCAATAACTTTAAGTTCGCAGTATATCCACTTGCCGATTGCACCGGTAAAATAATCACCGGTAGTACCTGTTGCATAGCTTCCATCCGCCTTAAAGAACTCAACATTGATACCGCCACCAACCTGCGCACGGAAATCCTTCAGTTCTTCTATATAAAGGTATCCGGATGCAACGTAGGTTTTGCCGGGGATAACACCGGGCATTTCCTGATGTACAATCTGCAGTCCTTCAGATGCATCATAAGAAGAAAGCTTAAGTGCTTTTTCGCCGCCGTGTGCAAGCTTGTTACTGATTCGTTTGTCGCCGGACACTCCGTTCCAGAACGACATTGAAGTGCCGAGCATTTCGAAATCACCATTGATTACAAGGTCTGCTTCAACAAGCCCGTCATCTTTTTTTGCCGCATAAACCGTGCCGCTGAAAAGTGAAAATAAAACGGCGAGAATAAGAGTCAAAGATAAAACTCGTTTTTTCATAATTACTCCTCCTTAAAATAACGTTTCTCCTCTATGTTTATGTATCTGCCTACAGTATACATTATTTTTTTTGCAAAAGTCAAGGTATTATTAGCTATCTGTAATTTTGAATAAAAAAACACGGATTTTCGGTGAAATCCGTGTTTATAAAAACTATGTTAATGTGCGATTCTGTCCATTATAACAGCTGCTTCAGCTCTTGTTGTATTGCCAAGAGGGTTAATTGTAAGGTCCGCATTTCCTGAAATAAATCTTGCGCTTACCATAGCGGCAACATCTTGGATTGCATAGTCTGCAATTGCTCCTGTATCAGAAAAACTTCCGAGAACACTGTCGGGGTTACTGGATGCAATTCTGTTTAAATATCGCAGCCCTCTTGCACAGATAACCATAAGGTCTTGTCTTGAAATAGGTTCTTCGGGGGCATATGTACCGTCGCCTGAACCTTTAAGAATTCCAAGAGCCTTACCAATTGCAATTTCTTTTGCATAGTAACTATTCGGGTCAACATCACTGAATTGGTCGGATACCTCTGCCTCAAGTCCGAGTGTGCGGATAAGATACATTGCAAAGTCGCCACGGGTAATATTTTCACCAGGTGCATAAATTCCGACGCCTTTTTTATTTGCAATACCTTTTGTTGTAACAGTTTCAATAGCGTCTTTTGCCCAGTCATATCCGTCAAGGTCAGTAAATACCGGCTCGTTTACTGATGAAAAATCAACGGCCACATTTGGAGTGATTTCATACAGAGAAATCTGACGTGGTTTAAGTGAAAGTGAGAATGTGGAATTATCAGAAATAACAGTTTCGGCTGTTGTTCCGTTAATAAGTCTTGCACTAAATCCGTTTATCTCAATCTTGCCATTGGCACTTACAAGATTAAAGTTTACAGGAGTTTCTGTGCCGTCGTTTTTATGTTCTTTAACAAGAAGATACATTTTGCCGTCATCGTCAATCCAGCTTCGGTACCAGAAATCAGCTCCTGTATATTCATCAAAAACAGGGGAGTTCTTACGTACAAAATGGTCAAACATCTGTTCAAGCTCGCCTGATTCTTTTACCTTTTTATAAACATCAATGAGTGTTGGTGAAAATTCTGCCGATGTGTAATATCCGATTCCGCTTCCGCCTGCCCAAAGGGAAAGATAGCTCTGCATACGAAGGGCATCGGCATCCGGAACATATGTCGGGTCCCAGGAAGCTCCATATCCGAGATTCCATACCTGTTTTTCATCAAATACGGCATCAACCGCATCTGTCATACGTTTGTATGTATAATATGTTTCGTTTTCGTATGTCGGGTACGGATCAATTGCCGCAATATCAACATACTGGAATGCCTGTTCGTATGAGTTTGGTACACCCGTTGTTTCAATGTTATATACAGGATGATCAGGGTCAATAGATCTTATAAGGGTGTATGCTGTTTCAAGATGTTCGAGCATTTCGGTATATGTCTGAACTTCGCCCGACGGTTTTGCGTGCATTGATGGTTCGTCAACCATCATCCAGCCTATAAGTGCAGGATGGTCTTTAAGCTCTGTAACAAGCTTTATTGTTGTTTCAATGTGAAGCGGATGTCCTGCGCAACGTCCGTACAGAGGGAACAATACTTTAAGTCCGTGCGAATGTATTTCATCAAACACAGTTCTTATTCTCGGAATATTATCATGGCGCATTCTTGCATCATTTAATCTTACAACAGAAATTCCTGCTTCTTTATATCCGGCAAGATAGTTTGCATCTGCACCGTAAAGATAAAATATATCAAGCACTTCGCCGTTTTCTACAAACCTGCCCTCTTCATCAAGCATGGTAGGTCTGTCATAACGGTAAATTGTTTTTGCCTGAGGCTCGGTGATAACGCTGCCGTCAGCCGCTTTATATATTGCCTCAATTGTGTATTTTTTTGCTTTTTCTGTAAGTGTCATAACGGGGAAAACAGCGGAAACCTTTGATGCAGCAGGAACCTGCTGTTCGGCGATAACGGTTTCACCGTCTTTAATGGAAAATTCCACATAGCTTCCGTTGGCAATAGGGTGATTTATGTAATCAAGTTCAGCAAATGCTTCAATGTTTTCCCATTCGGTATAGAAGAATTTATGTTTTGTATAAAAATTCAGTTCTTTTGATGTTCCGGTAGGACCGAATTCAACATCATCAAAATAAATTGTTCCTGCACCGTTCATACGGAGATAAAGTTTTGCACAGGTAGTTCCCTCGGGGAGGGTATATAATAACTTAATCTGATGCCAGTCGTTATCATTAAACGAAAATACATTTGTTTGTGCACCACCGGTATAAGAAACCGCAGATTCTTTGTTTGTGCCGTATGCTTCAATTTTCATAAGCGGTCCGCGAAGAGGTTCAATGTTTTCAACTTTAACCCATGCGGAAAGAACATAATCGGTGTTGGCTACAAGATTACTTTCTATAGAATGCTGTACCCACGGATTGTAGCGACCTTCGTCTTTATCTTCGGTAGATATTTTAAGACTGTATTTGCCGCTGTGAGAGTAATCGTCTGAACGTGTAATAAGATCGTTCCAACGGTCGGATTTTGCAATCCAGTTAGCTGCAACGCCGCCTTCGCCATCTTCAAATCCTGCATTTGCAACTGCATTAACTATTCCGGGCATAATTTCTGCCGCTTCACCTTTTGCGAGTTCAGCTTCAAGAAGTTCACACGAATGAGTCCAGTGATATGTTGCCGCATCCTGTTTTGCCTGTACTTTTGCGGCATTTTCTTCTGTTGTAATACCTGTAAAGGTTACATTATCCCAATAAATTGTGCCGCCACATTCAAGACGTAGTTGCACCTTTGCCATTACAGCGCAAGCGGGAATAACCACCTGCATAGAACATGGTACCCAGGTTTCTGTTTCCTCGGGAGCAAAATACATAGCGGCAATTTCGTCTTCGAGCATAGAACCATCTGCTTTATAGAAAAATACCTGCATTCCGCCGCCAATATTTTCGCCAAGCTCAAGTAGTTCTTTAACATAAAGACTGCCACTGAAAGTATATTGCTGCCCCGGCATAACTTCGTAAAGATCCTGATAAACAACCTGCGGTTCATTTGTGGTAGAAGAAAACTTAAGTGCACGTGAACCGTCCTGATAAATATCGGTGCTTGTTCTGTCGCTGTTGCCGCCGCCTACCCAGTAAGTATAGGTGGTGCCGATGAGTTCCATGTCGCTGTTGACAAGAAGATTAGCCTTTACAAGACCTGAGGCAAATGTAGCCATTCCGGTGCAAAGGATTGTGACGATAATTAAAAGAGATAAAAGTTTTTTCATAATTTCCTCCTTGTAAAAGTGCAGGCAGACAAAGAAATTCAATGTCTGCCTGCGTAAGCATTATGTTAATGTGCGATTCTGTCCATTATAACAGCTGCTTCGGCTCTTGTTGTATTGCCAAGTGGGTTGATTGTAAGGTCAGGATTACCTGAAACAATCTTTGCACTTACCATAGCCGCAATATCCTGGGTTGCATAATCAGCAATAATTCCTTTGTCTGTGAAGTTACCGAGAGCTGCATCTACATTTGCTGTTGCAATTCTGCCTATGTGACGGAGTCCTCTTGCACAGATAACCATAAGGTCCTGTCTGGAAATAGCTTCTTCAGGATTATATGTGCCGTCGCCGGAACCTTTAAGAATTCCAAGAGCCTTACCGATTGCAACTTCTTTTGCATATTCAGCATTCGGGTCAACATCAGTAAACTGATCAGTTGTATCAGCTGTAAGGTTGAGTGCTCTTATAAGGTACATTGCAAAGTCACCACGAGTAATGTTCTGTCCCGGTGCATATTCTGTAGCACCTTTTTTGTTTGCAATACCTTTAATTATTGTTGTTTCAACGGCCGTCTTTGCCCATTCAAAGCCTGCCATATCAGTGAACATCGGGTCTGTTACAGCGGAGAAATCAACAGGAGTTTTCGGTGTGATTTCATACATGGAAACCTTTGTAGGTTCAAGTGTAAGTCTGAATGTGGAATCATTTGATGTAACACGTGATTCTGTTGTGCCGTTTACAAGCTTTGCATCAAATCCGTTTATTTCAATTTTGCCGTTATCGCTTACAAGTTTGAATTCAGCCTCTGTATTTACGCCGTCGTTTTTATGTTCTTTAATTGCAAGATAAAGCTTGCCGTCTTTAATCCAGCTGCGGTACCAGTAGTCGCTACCCATGTATTCATTGAATTTAGGTGTTTCTTCACGTACGAAATGGTCAAATAAGAGTTTGAGCTCGCCGCTTGCATTTGATTTTTTGAAGGTTTCATTCATAGTAGGTGCGTATTCAGGTGATGTATAGAAACCAACACCGCTTGCACCGCCCCAGAACGCTGTGTAACACTGGATACGCATTGCATCGTCATCGGGAATATATGTGGTGTCCCATGAAGCGGCATAACCGAGGTTCCATACTTCAATTTCGTCAGCTACTGCATCAACGGCTTTGGTCATATACTGGTATGTTCTGTATGTTTCATCACCATAGTTAGGATAAATATCAATTGCCGCAATATCAACATACTGGAAGCATCTTTCGTAAGAGTTCGGTACACCTGTTGTTTCGATGTTGTATACCGGATGATACGGGTCAATATTTCTTATAACCTTATAACCTTCTTCAAGGTATTCAAGCATTTCTTCGTATGTCTGAACAAGCTGTCCCGGTCTTGCGTGCATGGACGGTTCATCCATCATCATCCAACCCATAACAGCAGGATGATCTTTGAATTCTGTTACAAGACGGTTTGTTGTAGGAATCTGAAGTGGATGTCCTGCAGGATTGCCGTACAGTGGGAACAGACATTTAAGTCCTACAGCGTGCATTTCATCAAGTACTTCGCGGATACCCTTAACATCATTAAGCTTAAATCTCGGGTCAAGCGGTCTTATAACAGTAAAACCGGCATCTTTAAAGTCCTGCAGAAATTCTGTGGAAGCACCGTACAAATAGAAGATGTCAACAACTTCACCGTTTTCATCAACGAATGCACCGTCTTCGTTAAGCATTGTCGGTCTGTCGTAACGGTAAATACGCTTTGGAGCGCTTTCCTGAATTACAGTACCGTCAGCTTTTTTATAAGTAGCGGAAATTGTATATGTTTTATGCATTTCTGCAAGAGTCATTGTGGGGAAGGTCCATACAACCTTGGATGATGCAGGAACAGCTTCGCTTGCAATAACAGTTTCGCCGTCTTTAACTGCAAATTCAACGTAGTTGCCGTCTTCAATCGGATGATTGATGTAGTTAATGTCTGCATAAGCTTCAATGTTTTCGTCTTCAGTGTAATAGAAGGTTTTAATTGTATAGAAATCCATTGCAAATGCAGTTCCTGTAGGACCAAATTCAACATCGTCAATATAAATTGTTCCCGGTCCGTTCATACGGATGTAAAGTCTTGCGTTTGTTGTCCCTTCGGGAAGTGTGTATAAAAGCTTAATCTGATGCCATTCATCGTCACGGAAGTTAAATACATAAGACTGTGCACTGCCGACAGCAGTAAGTGTTGATGCAGAACCGGCATTATATGCTTCAATCTTCATAAGCGGTCCGCGCAGGTCCTCAATTTCTTCAACCTTAACCCATGCGGAAAGTATATAGTCTGTGTTTGCAACAAGGTTGTCATCAATTATATGCTGAATCCACGGGTTAAGAAGACCTTCGGCGCGGTCATCTGTGGAAATTTTAGCGCTGTATTTGCCTGTATGAGCTTCCTGGTCGGTATAGGAAACAAGACCGTTCCAGCTATCTTTTTTCGGTATCCAGTCAAGAGGACCGTCCATTTTGTAGTATGTCATACCGATTTCTTCAAAGCTTGGGTTTTTAACTACGTTCTGAACGCCCGGTGCAATTGCAATATTTGCAGAGGCATCAAGAGATTTTGTGAGAAGCTCGTTTGAATGGTCCCATATGTCCTTTGCAAGCTTAGCTTCGTTTTCAACTCTTTCCTTTGTTTCAGGAGCAACTTCACCAACACAGGTAACGTCATCCCAGTAAATTTCGCCGCCACAGTCAAGACGAAGCATAATGCGAATTGCAGTTGCATCATCGGGAGCAATGGCAGAAACACTGCATTCCATCCATTTTTCAAGTGGTCCTGCAAAAAACTCACCGGCAGAACCTGCGCAGTAATCATATCCCGTTCCGTCTGCAGTTTCTTTCATAAACTCAATTTTAATACCACCGCCTACGTTGGTATTCAAATCAAGCAATTCTTTAATGTAAAGCCAGCCGGTAACGGTATAGTTTTTACCGGGGATAGCGCCAGGGATAGTCTGCAGAACAATTCTTCTTGCATCTTTGGAAGCAAGCTTCATTGAACGGTCACTGCTTCTGTAAATAGAAGTGCTTAGGTTTTCAGTACCGCCTGCGCCTTCCCATGCACCAAAGGTTGTGCCAAGCATGTCCATGTTACCGTTGCTGACAATATCAGCCTTTACATATTCGTCTTTTGCAAGTGCTGCAAAACCACCGAATAGTGTGCAAAGTACGGCAAAAATAAGTGTCAAAGATAAAAGTTTTTTAAGTTTCATATTCGCTCCTCCTCAATTTAGGGAAACATTTCCCTAACTTCTTGCAATAATTATAACACATACTATACAAATTGTCAATATCAAATTTCTTTGGTTTTGTGGATTTTACCAGAAATTCCACATATTTTGTATTGAGAAGGTAAAAGTAAGGATGGTATAATATACGTGAACATAAAAGGAGGTGAACTTTTAGAAAACAACCAATATTAAAATAATATGGAAAGGAACATATTTATGAAAAAAATTACAAAAATATTATCAGTTGGTATGGCTTTAACAATGGCCATTGGAATAAGTGCAAGTGCGGCGTGTCCGATAAAGGATGCTTTGCAAAGCGGAAATTTTAAAGATTACATAAATTGCAATAAAGGAATATGCATTGAAGGTGGGGTAATTTCTGCCGACAAAATAAAAGATCTGCTTGATAAGCTTGGTATAAAAAATGAAACAGAAGAGTCAGTTCCCGAAATTGAAGAAAGCACACCGCAGGCGCCAACAAATGCAAGTGCATTTGAAAAGCGTGTTCTTGAACTTGTAAATATTGAAAGAGCAAAACATGGTCTTTCGGCTCTTCAGTGGAGTGATGAACTTGCTTCTGTTGCAAGAGCGCACAGCAAGGATATGCACGAACGCGGCTTTTTCTCACACACAAATCCGGATGGAAAATCCCCGTTTGACAGAATAAAAGCGGCAGGAATAAAATATTCATATGCGGCTGAAAACATTGCCGCAGGACAGTCTACACCGGAAGCGGTTGTTGAAGGCTGGATGAATTCAAAAGGACACAGAGAAAATATTCTCAACGAAAATCTTAAATACCTCGGTGTAGGGTTCTATGAAGCATCAGGTGGCTATAAATATTACTGGACACAGAACTTTACAGGCTGATTACCCCCGAAACCGCCCGGAAGGGCGGTTTTTTTATGCAAAAACTTGACAAAAGCCTGTCTTTTCTATATATTATATATATTATTGTAGTTTTATGGCAAAAATTTATCTATTTTCACTATTGCATAATTATTCACTTTATTGTATAATTAATGCATATATATTAAAGAGGTGTTATTATGTTATCGAAGATTATTGAAACCGATAAACAGTATTATATGAATACATTCGGTGCCCGTACACCTGTGTGTTTTGATTACGGTAAGGGACTGAATCTTTATACAAAAGACGGGGAAGAGTATTATGACTTTTTTGCAGGTATTGCAGTTACCGCACTTGGTCATGCACATCCGAAATTTGTAAAATCAATAACCGAGCAGGCAGGCAAACTTCTGCATACGTCAAGTATTTATTACATTGAAAAGCAAGCACAGCTTGCAAAACTGCTTGTTGAAAATTCCTGTGCTGACAGAGCATTTTTCTGCAGTACCGGTGCGGAAGCAAATGAGGGCGCGATAAAGCTTGCAAAAATTTATTTCTATAAACAGGGTAAACCGAATAAGAATGAAATAATCACACTTAAAAATTCATTCCATGGAAGAACTCTTGCAACGGTTGCGGCAACGGGTCAGGAAAAATATCAGAAACCGTACAAACCACTCACTCCGGGATTTAAACATGTTGACATAAATGATTTTGATGCACTTCTTGATGCAGTTACTGAAAATACAGCCGCAATTATGATGGAACCTGTTCAGGGCGAAAGCGGTGTACATCCGGCAAAAGCCGAATATCTTAAAAAAGTGCGTCAGCTATGTGATGAAAAAGAAATCATCCTTATTTTTGACGAAGTTCAGACAGGTATGGGAAGAACCGGCAAGCTTTTTGCATATGAAAACTATGGCGTAGAGCCGGATATCTTCACTCTTGCAAAAGCACTCGGTAACGGTATTCCGATTGGTGCTGTATGTGCAAAAGATTTTGTTGCGGCAGGATTTGAACCGGGCGACCACGGAACAACCTTTGGCGGAAATCCGTTTTCATGTAATGCGGCATGCACAGTATTTGAAATATTCAAAGATGAAAAGATTGTTGAAAATGCCGCTGAAGTCGGTGCATATTTCAAAGAAAAATTAAATGCACTTGCTTCAAAATATGATTTCATCACCGAAGTACGCGGAATAGGTCTTATGCTCGGTGTTGAAACAAAAGACGGTGTTGCGGCAAAAATATGTGCAAACCTGTTTGAAAACAAATACCTTACAGGATGTATTGCCGGAAAGATAATAAGAATTTTGCCACCGCTTGTAATAACAAAGGCAGATGTTGATAAATTTATTGAAGTACTTACAAAAGCATGTGAGGAGGTATAATAATGAAAAAAGATTTACTCAGCTTAAACGATTATTCCGAAAAAGAGATACTTGATATACTTGAGCTTGCGCATAAACTCAAGAAAGAAACAAAAGAAGGAAAAGAGCATCATATTTTAAAGGGAAAAACACTTGGTATGATATTCTCAAAATCTTCAACAAGAACAAGAGTTTCTTTCGAAGTTGGTATGTATCAGCTTGGTGGATATCCGCTCTTCTTAAGCAGTAACGATATTCAGCTCGGCAGAGGAGAATGTATTGAAGATACAGCAAGAGTTCTTTCAAGATATCTTGACGGTATTATGATAAGAACATATGACCAGGCAGAAGTAGAAATGCTTGCGAAATATGCTGATATTCCGATTATAAACGGACTTACGGACCTTCTTCATCCGTGTCAGGTGCTTGCTGACCTTATGACAATCCAGGAGAAAAAAGGCGGTCTTAAAGGACTTAAAATGTGTTATATCGGCGACGGTAACAATATGGCAAACACACTTCTTCACGGATGTGCAAAAGTGGGTATGGACATTTCTGTTGCAACTCCTGCAGGGTATGAATGTGATGCCGAAATGGTAGCTCAGGCAATGGAAGCTGCAAAAATAAGCGGAGCAAAAATTGAAATTACTACCGACCCCCAAAAAGCAATTGCAAATGCCGATGCTGTTTATTCAGATACATGGGTAAGTATGGGTCAGGAAGAAGAAAAACAAAAAAGAATTAATGACTTTGCCGGCTTTACAGTTGATGATGAACTTATGAGCTATGCAAAAAGCGATGCAATCTTCCTGCACTGTCTGCCTGCATACAGAGGATATGAAGTAACAAACGAGGTTATTGAAGGACCTCATTCCGTAATATTTGATGAAGCGGAAAACAGACTTCATGCACAGAAAGCCGTTATGGTAACTTTAATGAAAGACTAAGGTGAAGGATATGTTTATGATGCCAAGCTTTGATGCCGGTCTTAACGTAAGACAGGCAGTATATGATGATATACCCAAAATTCACGAAATCGTTAATAAATCATTCAAACTCTACATAGAAAACTCAGGACTTTCTTCAATTGATGCTCTTGACGAAACGGTGGAAGAAATTAGAAATGATATTGATACTAAATGGGTGCTTGTTGCATATATCGGAGAAGAGATTGTGGGAAGTCTGCGTCTTGAAATCCGTGAAGGCGGCATTGCGTATTTGAGCCGTTTTGCGGTATCGCCCGAAAGCCAGAACCTCGGTATAGGTAAAAGTATGATGCATACGGTTGACAGTATTATGA
>JAFVVU010000067.1 GCA_017502065.1 Clostridia bacterium
AAAGTACAAAATCATACCTAATGAGCCCATTTGTCTTCCACCTTTCAAATATAATAATACTATTATAACCTTTATTTACTAAATAATCAAGTCTTTTTTCATATTATCTCGTAACGTGTTGACGTATTTAAAATTTAGTGATAAAATCTCATAAAGAGATATTTTATAGGAGTGATGTTATGAAAAAGGATTCAGCAAGAGATTACATTATTGAGGCATTCCGCCTGTATTCCCGATTGGGAGAGCCGGAGGCAGAAAAGGTGCGTGAGAAGATATATCTTTATTCCATCACAAGCAGGCGCAAGAGCGAAGTTTCTTCCGGGACGGGACATATTTCCAAACCAACAGAGGCGGCGGCAATAAATGCCGATAAAACACTCAGGCACTACCGCAGTGAGCTTATGGATATTGATGCTGCCTGCAAAACTGTAGAGGCACTCGGGAAGAAATACCGCGGTTATGATGCGGCACAGGTGCTGCGCGATATTTATTTTAAAAATGCGCATCTCCCATTAAAAAAAGCGGATATTCAGTCAAGAGTAACAAGTGCATCAATTAAAAACCACATCAGCGAAAGCACCGCATACCGTATACTAAAATCGGCACGTGAAATTTTTGCATATCACCGCGGACTTACCATCCCAAACGATGCTTACGCATCACTTGAAGAAATTGTCAGCTGAAAATATTTACTTTTCCGACAAATTATGATATAATATGAGCATAACTTTTAAAAGGATGATTTTTATGAAAAAACTTTTTTCAATAATGCTCATAGCAACCGTTTTGTGTAGCTGCTCGCAAACTGTGCCTACAACAGTTACACCATCGGGTCCCCCTGAAGATATTATTACTCCTGAGGCTACATTCTACTCGGAAATAACATCTTCAAAAGAAAGACCGATTGCTGTTATGATTGATAATGACGAGGAATCAGCAAGACCGCAGGCAGGACTTGAAGATGCATATCTTGTATATGAAATAACCGTTGAGGGTGCGGCAACAAGATTTATGGCACTGTTTAAAAATTATGATGTTGCAAAGGTTGGTCCCGTACGTTCAGCAAGACATTATTTCCTTGATTATGCACTTGAAAATGATGCAATTTATACTCATGCAGGACAAAGTCCGCAAGCCGGCAGAGATATTGCCGCACTGGGCATGATTGATATAAATGGACTAAGCGGTCTTGACGGGCAGTATTTCCACAGAGATTATACGCATACATCCTCGTGGCACACACTTTATACCGGCACGGACAAGCTTGCTGAGCTTGCAGAGGCAAAAGGTATCCGAAAAGAATCGGACGAGCTGATTTATAAGTATAACGAGCAGGATACAGAAATTGACGGACAGCCTGCCTCTGAGTTTGCCCTTCCCTATGCACCGTTTTACAGAGTTACATATGAGTACAATACCGATACGAAAGTTTATGAGCGTTCTATAAACGGCGCACTGCACAAATCACAAAGCGGTGTTACACTTTCTGCAAAAAATGTTATTGTTCTTTACATAGATAACTACAACCTTAATGACGGTACGAATGCCGGCAGACAGGAGCTTGACAACATCGGTTCAGGCAAAGGATTTTATATGACAAACGGTCAGTATAAACAGATTACGTGGTCCAAATCTTCACGGCGTGCAAAAACCGTTATCAAGGACGAATCCGGTGCAGAAATTACTCTTAACCCCGGCACGACATATGTCCAGATTATACCGGAAAGTAAAGCAGTTACAATACGATAACATAGCAAAACTCCGTTTCATAAAGAAGCGGAGTTTGTCTTTTTATGATATTGACACGTGACAAAAAATGTTATATAATGTAAGTTACCTATTAAATAATGTTGAGAAACAATTAGCAAGAAAGAAGGCTAAACAAATGAAAAACGAAAAACTGAGCAGCTCATTATTCGGATACAGCAAAAAAGCTGTGCACGAATACTTAGCTGAAATGAGCACAAAATCTGAAGAAGAGCTTAACAAATACGCCGGTGAAGTTAAATCCGCGCAGGATGAAATAGAATCTTTAAAAGCCGAAAACAAAAAAGGTGCCGCCGAAATTGCAAAACTTCGCGAGCGCATTGAAGATAACGACATCTTAAACAAACAGTATATGAAAGAAATCGGCGACGCAAAAGCTGAACTTGCACGTCTTACAGAAATGGTTAAAAACCTTACTGACGAAAAGAATGCACTTTCTGCAAGCCTTTCAGCTATTGAAGCTGAAAAAGCCGCTATTTCCGCAGCTCTTATCAGCGCACGTCAGAAAGCTGACAGCATTGTTGAAGGCGCTAAAATGGAAGCTGATGATGTTATGCAGAAGCTTGCAATCGAACGCGAAGAACAGCTTCGTATTGCGGCAATTGATATGGAAAATGCAAAAGCTGCAATCAACAAAACAACAGGCGAACTTGTTTCGCTTAAACAGGAAGTTATTGCCGCTATGAACAAGTATAAAAGCGAGCTTGAATACATAATATCTGAATATAAAATGTAAAGGAATGATGCCAGATGGCACTTAGCGAAAAAATTCTTAAAATTCTTGATGATAACTGCAAAATGACACCGAAACAGATTGCTTCGATGCTTGGCAGTGATGAAGATACAGTTGCAAAAACAATTGCTGACCTTGAAGATAAAGGTATTCTCCTTGGTTATAACGCTATGATTAACTGGGATAAAACCGATTCCGACAAGGTTACAGCTCTTATCGACCTTCGTGTTACACCGCAGCGTGGCGAGGGCTTTGACAAGGTTGCAGAAAGAATATACAAATATCCGCAGGTACGTTCCGTGTACCTTACATCAGGCGGATACGACCTTATGGTTATAATTGAAGGTTCCGACATGAAAAGCATTGCTCTTTTTGTTGCTGAAACACTTTCCACAATGGAACACGTAATAAGCACAACAACTCATTTTGTGCTTAAGAAATACAAAGACCACGGCGTTGTTTTTGAAAACGATGAAGTGGACGACAGGCAGGTGATTACGCTGTGAACATAAACGATGTTATTTCAACTCGTGCAGCGTCAATTCCACCGTCAGGCATAAGAAAATTCTTTGACATTGTTTCCGAAATGAAAGACGCTATTTCACTTGGCGTTGGCGAACCGGACTTTGTTACTCCCTGGCATATAAGAGAATCGGGTATTTATTCTCTTGAAAAAGGAAGTACCCACTATTCTTCAAATACAGGTGTTTTAGAACTGCGTCAGGAAATTTCAAAATATCTTACAAGAAAGTTTGATATTGAATACGATCCGACAAACCAGATTATTGTAACCGTTGGCGGCAGTGAAGCTATTGATATTGCAATGCGTGCGGTTATAAATCCGGGCGATGAGGTTCTTATTCCCGAACCGTCATTCGTTTGCTATAAACCATGTACGGTTCTTGCAGGCGGTGTGCCTGTGCCGATTACAACTACGGCTGAAGATAACTTCAAGCTTACTCCGGAAGCTCTTAAAGCGGCAATTACACCAAAAACAAAGCTCCTTGTTCTTCCCTATCCGAACAACCCGACAGGCGGCGTAATGGAAAAAGAAGACCTTGAAAAAATTGCGGCAATTTTAAGAGAAACAAACATCGTTGTTTTATCCGACGAAATTTATGCTGAACTTACATACGGACACAAACACGTTTCTATCGCATCCTT
This sequence comes from Clostridia bacterium, assembly GCA_017502065.1. Taxonomy (GTDB): domain Bacteria; phylum Bacillota; class Clostridia; order RUG12999; family RUG12999; genus RGIG4103. Next base: position 3,665 of record JAFVVU010000067.1, read on the forward strand.
ACCGGGAATGTATGAAAGAACTGTTATTATAAGCGGTTTTTCAAAAGCCTATGCAATGACAGGCTGGAGACTTGGTTATGTAACCGGTCCGAAAGAGCTTATTTCCGTAATGCTGAAAATTCACCAGTACGCAATCATGTGTGCACCTACAACAAGCCAGTATGCGGCTATTGATGCACTGCGCAATGGTGATGAAGATATTGACTATATGCGTGAGGAATATGATAACAGACGACGTCTTGTTATAAAATCATTTAACGAAATGGGACTTGACTGTTTTGAAGCAACGGGCGCATTTTATGTGTTCCCGAGCATCAAATCAACAGGAATGACATCACAGGATTTCTGCGAAAAACTTCTTAAGGATCAGAAGGTTGCTGTTGTTCCGGGTGATGCATTCGGCGACAGCGGCGAAGGTCATATCCGTGCATCGTACTGTTATTCAATTAAAAACCTCACAACTGCACTTGAACGAATTGACAGATTTATCAATAAATAAAAAAGAGTGGTTTTAAACCACTCTTTTTTATTTATTTCCAGTTAAGTATTCTATCCATAATAACTGCCGCTTCTGCTCTTGTAGTATTGCCAAGAGGATTGATCGTTCCGTCGGCATTTCCTTTAACTATTCCTTCCGTTACCATGCCTGTTATTCCTTCACGGGCATAGTCTGCGATGAGACCTGCGTCGGAGAATGCATCAAGTTTTGATGTATCGAGGTTCATTTCTTTTACAAGCTTCATACCACGTGTACAGATAATCATAAGGTCCTGACGGGAAATCGGTGCATCGGGGTTATATTTATTATCGCCTACACCGTTTAATATACCGAGTGCTTTACCTATAGCAATTTCTTTTGCGTAAGTATAGCTGTTGTCAACGTCTGCAAAGGTATCAGTAGAGTCCGCTGTAATACCGAGTGTTCTTATAAGATACCCTGCAAAATCTGCTCTTGTGATGTTCTTTTCAGGAGAATATTTATGAAGACCTGTATCATTTCCTATGTCCATTTCTTCAATTGTTGCAATGGCATTTTTTGCCCAACCGAAGTTCTGCAAATCATCATATTTTGTGCCTTTAAGAGTGCTGAAATCTGCATTGGTATCAATTTTAAAGAGTGTTGCTGCATTTGCATCAATCGTTGCTTCAAACACGCCGTTACCTGTTACTGTCTGCGGTGTACTGTCGTTATCTGCAACTGTTGCAGTAAAGTCGCCTACCACGATACTTCCATCATATGATGTAAGCGGAATACTTACCGGTGTTGCTTCTTTTTCTTCGTGATTTAACACAAGAAGATAAAGCTGACCGTCTTTTACATATGCCTTATACCAATATTTATCAGGCACATTATAAGAAAGATACAGTC
>JAFVVU010000068.1 GCA_017502065.1 Clostridia bacterium
AGACCTCGGCGCAAAGGCCGCAGGAGGTGCATTTCGAATAATCGATCTCGGCGAGATTGTCCTTGACAAAGATCGCGCCCGAGGGGCAGGATCTCTCGCATTTGCCGCATCCGATGCATCCGATCTTGCAGATCCTTCTCACCTCGGCACCCTTATCCTTGTTGGAGCACTTGACGACCACGCGGGTGGTGTCCTTCACGAGGTGAATGATGTGCTGGGGGCAGGTCTTGGAGCAAAGTCCGCAGCCCACGCATTTTCTTCTGTCTATACGTGCAACACCGTCTTTTAAACATATAGCATCGTTCGGACATACTGCCGCACAGTCGCCACTGCCTAAACAGCCGTATTTGCACTCGAAAGGTCCGCCGTACAACTGCAGTTTTGCAGCGCACGAATCAATACCGAAATAGTCATTTTTTTCCTGAATTGCATCACATGTACCGTTACAGTGAACAACAGCCACTTTTTCCACTACATCTTCTGCCGCAACACCCAGAATATCTGCAATTTCCGCTGCTACAGAATCCGCTCCGGGAATACAAAGATTTGTTTTTACATTCCCTTGGGATAACGCCGCTGCATAATCATCGCAACCCGTAAATCCGCAGGCTCCACAGTTAATACCCGGAAGGCATTCACGCAGTCTTTTTGCTTTCTCATCTTCTTCAACTTTCATAAAATGCGATGCAACAGAAAGCAATAGACTTGCTACAAGCCCTAAAACAGCAATAACCGCAAGGGCAATTAATATACCGTACATAATATGTAATCTCCTACTTTAACAAATTTTCAACAATTCCCGCAAATCCAAAGAATGACAACGATACAAACGAAGCGGCAATAAGTGTTACCGGAAGACCTCTTAAAGTCTTTGGTACTTTTTCTTCATCAATTCTCGAACGAACACCCGAAAACGGCACCATCGCAAGAAGAAATCCGAGTCCGCATCCGAGTGAGCTTACCATTGACTGAATGAAGTTATAACCGTCCGAAATATTGTTTATTGTAACTCCAAGAACTGCACAGTTTGTTGTGATAAGCGGCAGATATATACCAAGACTTTTGCTAAGCGCAGGTATATATTTTTTAAGTGCTATTTCCGTAAACTGTACAAGAGTAGCTATAACAAGTATAAATACCATTGTCTGCAGATATCCCAGACCGAATTTATCAAGAATAAATGTCTGAATAGGCCATGTAACTGCGGTAGCGACAAGCATTACAAACGTAACAGCAATACCCATTCCTGTTGCCTGGTCAAGCTTTTTAGATACACCAAGGAACGGACATATACCCAGAAACTGGCTGAGTACATAGTTATTTACAAGAACTCCGCCCATCAGAATTGATATAAGAAGTTTTGCATTTTCCATAATTATTCAGCCCCCTTTTCACTGCAGGTCACACAGTTTCCTGCATTCGGACATCCCTCGCAGGAGAACGATTTTTTTCTTGGTGCTTTTCCTTTTGTAATCGCAGTAACTGCCGCAATAAGAAAACCATACACCAGAAGTCCGCCCGGAGCCTTGGTGAGTATGCTTATATTATGTTCATATAACACCGGAATCGGCATTCCCATAAATGTGCCTGCACCAAACACTTCGCGAACAACTGACATAAGGAAAAGCGCAAGTGTAAATCCAAGTCCCATTCCAATTCCGTCAAGAACAGATTTACCAACCGGGTTTTTACCGGCAAACATTTCTGCTCTGCCAAGTACAATACAGTTTACCGTGATAAGTGCAAGATAAACTCCCAGAAGGTCATAAAGCTCCGGCAAATATGCATGCATGAACATTTGCACCAGTGTTACAAAACCCGCAATTATAACGATATAGCATGGGATACGAACCATATCCGGAATAAACTTGCGAAGAAGTGATACAACTGCATTTGAACATATCAGTACTGCCATTGCAGCAATACCCATTGATAATGCGCCAATCACTGTTGTGGTTGTGGCAAGTGTCGGACATGTTCCGAGAACAAGCACAAATACCGGGTTTTCACGAAGAAGCCCTTTAAGTAATATTGATAAGTTACTTTCCTGTTTCATAATCAGGCCCCTCCTTTAACTGATTTATTGAGAACGGATGCTGCATTAAGAGCATCTTTTACTGCATTTTTATAGCCACTTGTTGTTTTTGTTGCCGATGCAACAGTATCTACAGAATCAATACTGTTGAGCGTTCTTTTAACAAGGTTGTTTCCATAGGTTTTTTCGTATCCAAGCGTTTCTCCGCTTGACATACAAGCAGCTCCCGTTACAAGTCCGTTTTTATCCACACCGCACAAAATAACCATTCCCGATGCATAACCGGAGGTTTCAAGTTTAAATACATATCCTCCACCTGTTTCGCAGTACACTTCAGTTACCGTTCCGGGAAGCGTTAAGTTTTCTGTTTCAACAATTTCAAAACCGGTTCCGCCGGGCATTACAACCTCAAGCATCTCCTGCACTGCTGCAGCCTCGTTTACTTTTATAATCGGCAAAGTAATCATATTTGTGGCAGCAAGAGCAATGCCAATTACTGCGCAGATTAACGTGAGGGCAAAAACACTTTTCAAATATCTTTTCATGCTTTTTTACCTCCGAAAACCTTTAATGCAGACCATTTTTCAATATACGGATTAAGTATGTTCATAAGAAGAATTGCAAACGATACCCCTTCCGGATATATACCCCAGATACGAATGACAACTGTAATAATTCCTGCACCAACGCCGAAAATCACTTTACCCCATGGAGTTGATGGTGATGTTACGTAATCTGTAGCCATAAAGATTGCACCAAGCAGAAGTCCACCGGACATAATATCTGCAAGTGCCATCATTGCATTTCCGTCAAAAACTGCCAGAGTGAATAAATACGATGTTAAAATATATGTAACCGGCAAGTGCCATGTTATCACTTTTCGTACAAGAAGATATATAAATCCGATAAGAAGTGCCGGAACGCACGTTTCACCGATTGTTCCGCCGATTTTTCCCCAGAACAGTACATCAAGCTGTGGCATAACACTTCTGTCAATAACTGCAAGTGGAGTCGGACCCGCCACTGTATCTACCGGAAATGCTGTTGTTGCCATTGCCCCGAACGAAATAACCATAAATACACGGGCTGTGATTGCCGGATTTACCATATTGCACCCTAATCCGCCAAAACAGCATTTTACAATTACTATTGCAAAAACTGCACCTACGGCCGCCTGCCAGAGCGGAATGTTTGCAGGAAGGTTAAGGCCAAGTAAAAGACCTGTTACAACGGCACTTAAATCACCTATTGTCTGTTCTTTTTTTACAATAATATTAAAAAGCGCTTCGGATAAAACCGATACCGCAATACAAGTTGCAACAACAAGTGCCGCTCTTGCTCCGAACAGCAGAGTACCGGCGATAAATGCCGGAAGAAGAGCAATTATTACATCCAGCATTATTTTCCCTGTACTGCTTTTTGTATGTATATGCGGAGAAGCTGAAAGCTGTAATTTATGTGACA
>JAFVVU010000069.1 GCA_017502065.1 Clostridia bacterium
GATACGGATAACATATTTTTGCTGGGCCTCAGTGGCGGTGGACATATGGCGCTGCTTATAGCGGGATTCTGCCCGGAATATTTCAAGGCAATAGGAGCGTATGTGCCGATTACAGATCTTGAAAAATGGACAAACCAGAATCCTGATTACAGCGAGCATGTTCTTTTCTGCTGCAGCGGCGATGCGGATGAAATGAAAAAACGCTCTCCGATGACATATGCTGATATTATTGCAAAAGCAAACCTTAAAATTTTCCACGGTAAATTTGACCCTGTTGTTCCGGTGTCTCACAGCGTGGAACTGTACGGACGCATAATGTCCGATCATCCGGATTCGCGCGTGTTTCTTGATATTTTTGACGGCGGTCATGAAATTGATATGGAAGCGGCAATGTACTGGATTATGTCGCAGTACAAGGATGTAAAAAAAGTAACCGTCACCGGCTGATATGTGTAAATGTTTTAGCCCTGACCCTAACTTAAATAACTATATAAAACGGGGTTGCCAATGAATTTATATTTTGCGCCGATGGAGGGCATAACTTCATATACATACCGCAATGCTCATTATGAGCTTTTCGGCGGATGTGATGAATACTTTGCACCTTTTATTGTCCCGACGGACAATGAAAGACTTAGTATGAAAACACTCCGTGATATAAAAGATGAAAATAATATTATAAGACCGGCGGCTCAGGTTATGTGCTCTACCGGAACGGCGTTTTGTGCATTTGTGAAAAAAGTAAAACCGCTCGGGTTTGACAAGGTTAATCTTAATCTCGGATGCCCATCGGGAACTGTTGTCAAAAAGATGAGGGGCGCAGGAGCGCTTAAAGATACAAAGGCGCTGGATGAGTTTTTAGACTATATTTTTACAAACACCGATATTGATATTACGGTAAAAACAAGGGCAGGATTTTATTCTCACGATGAGTTTCCGAAGATTTATGAGGTACTTTCAAAATATCCCATAAAGGAGCTTATTATCCACCCAAGAGTAAGAGAAGAATATTATAAGGGCGAGCCGAATATGGCAACATATGACTATGCCTATCAGAATAAATGCCATAGTCTTTGTTATAACGGAAATATTTTTTCAAAATCAGACTTTGAGGAAATTAAAAATAAGTATCCGCTTACCGACAGCGTGATGATTGGAAGAGGCGCGATAATAAATCCTGCAATATTCAGGGAAATAAAAGGCGGAAAATCTCTTCAGACAGAGGAACTGATTAAGTTTTCAAACGTTCTTGAAGAAAGGTATTTAAAGCTCTTGCAATCTGAAAAATATACACTTCACAGACTTAAAGAAATCTGGATTTATGCAATAACCAATTATCCGGATGAACCCAAAATTGCAAAAGCAATAAAAAAAGCAAATAAACTTTCGGAGTTAAGCAGTGCAATAAACTGTTTGCCGGAGTTATAAAAGAGGAATATAAATGACGTACGTAAAAGATTTTTTCGGACCGAACGTTCTGATAAACGAATCGGAGAAAATCGAAATTAAAAATATTGATATATTCAAAAGAGAAAAGTGCGCAAAAATTGTAATCCGTCCGCACAGGTTTTTGTATGCCGAAGAAGTGGCAAGTCTTAAATCGGCGGCAGAAAAAACACTGAAAGGCTATAAAGCCGAAATTGTGTGCGATTATACGGGTATGCCCATAAATTCGGAAAGCCTTCTCATTTATAAAAGCTATCTCATAAACCGTGTCTGCGAAGGTGCATTTATTGCAAGATGTGAGCTTACCGATTCAAAATGGGAAATTTCCGGCGGCGAAATTGTTATTACCACTTATTTCGGCGACGGGCAGTATATAAAAGATTTTAAATGCGATGCAAAGCTCAAAAAAATATTAAAAGAAGAAACCGGAAACGACTATAACGTCAGATTTAAGGTTAAAGAAGACGAAAAGCGCGAGGAAGAGCTTATTGCAAAAAAGGAACAGGAAATAATTTCAAAAGACCCTGTTATTCATGTGGAAGAACCTAAAGAAGCGGTAGTTCCCATGCCGGAAATAAAAAGTGTTATTGAAGATGAACCGGTTGAATATATGGGCGTAATCCGCGGTAAAAAGATAAACGATGAACCGATTTCTATTGCAAAGCTTTCCGCAAGTCTTAACAACGTTATCGTAAAAGGCGACGTGCTTTCGATAGAAACACGTGAGCTTAAAAGCGGTAAAGTCCTTGTAAGCTTTGCGGTTACCGACTATACAAGCTCCGTTAAAATAAAGATGTTTGAAGGGGCAAAATCCGATGCACCGGAAGATAAGAAAAAACGCGCGCAGGACAAGCTTGATAAAATACTCGGCAAGCTTAAAGAGGGCATAAGGGTTGTTGTAAGCGGCAGAGTAGAAATGGATGATTTTGAAAAAGAACTTGTCATTATGGGCAAGGACATTAACCAGATTGAAAAAGAAGAACGCACAGATAACGCACCCGTAAAACGTGTTGAGCTTCATATGCACACAAAAATGTCAGCAATGGACGGTGTTGCGGAAACAAAAGACCTCATTTCAAGGGCGGCCGCATGGGGACATAAAGCCATTGCGGTTACCGACCACGGCGTTGTGCAGGCGTTCCCCGATGCATTTGACGTTGCACGTAAAAAAGGAATAAAAGTTCTGTACGGCGTTGAGGGATATCTTCAGGGCGACAGCCTCAGTATTGCATATAACGTTAATGACGATTATACAATAGACTCATCGTTTGTTGTGTTTGATATTGAAACCACCGGTTTTTCGCAGGTGGACGACCGCATTATTGAAGTTGGTGCGGTAAAGGTTGAAAACGGTAATATTACTGAAAGATATTCAAGCTTTGTAAATCCGGGAATGCATATTCCGGAGAATATTACCGAGCTTACAAGCATCACAGATGCTATGGTAAAGGATGCACCGTCAATAGACATCGTTTACAGAGAGTTTGAAAAATTCTGCGAAGGGTGCGTTCTTGTTGCGCATAACGCCAATTTTGACGTTGGATTTATGCGGGCACAGGCAGAAAAGCTTGAAACACAGTTTGATTATTGCTATCTTGATACACTTGACCTTTGCAGAGTTCTTTTTCCAGATAAGAAAAGACACGGTCTTGCGGCAATGGTAAAGATGCTTGATATTCAGCTGCAGCATCATCACCGCGCAGTAGATGATGCGGAAGCAACCGCCGAAATACTTAAGGTGTGCTTTAATATGCTCCGTGAAAAAGGTGTAACAGCGCTTGACCGTATAAACACTGACCTTGCGGCCGACGGCGGTAAGAAAAAGGATTATCATATAATCATAATTGCAAAAAATAAACAGGGACTTGAAAACCTGTATCATATTATTACGGATTCACATCTTAAGAATTTCCATAAACATCCGGTTATTTCAAGGGATCTGATAAACCGCTACAGAGAGGGTCTTATAATCGGTTCTGCCTGCGAGCAGGGCGAGCTTTTCCGTGCAGTTTTAAACGGCGAGAAAAAGCACAAGCTTGAAAAAATTGCGGAATTTTATGATTATCTTGAAATTCAGCCTAATGGCAACAACGAATTTCTTGTGCGAAGCGGCAGAGTTGCAAATGAAAAGGCACTTTGTGATATAAATAAAAAGATTATTTCTCTTGGTAAACAGCTCGGAAAACTTGTGGTTGCAACCTGTGACGTGCATTTCCTTGACCCGCAGGACGAGGTGTTCCGCCGTATCCTTATGGACGGAATGGACTTTTCCGATGCCGATTTTCAGGCGCCGCTGTACCTCCGTACCACCGAGGAAATGCTTGATGAATTTGGGTATCTCGGCGAGGAACTTGCATACGAGGTTGTTGTTGAAAACACAAACAAAATTGCCGATATGGTAGAAGAAATAATGCTTCTTCCGGATGAACCGCACACACCGAAAATGGATGGTGCGGAAGAAGAAATTGTTGAAATTTCTGAAAACAGGGCAAAAGAAATATACGGCGAGGAAATTCCCGAAATTGTACGTGCCCGAATGGACAGAGAGCTTGGCTCAATCATAAAACACGGGTTCTCCGTTCTTTACATAATCGCACAAAGGCTTGTTTCAAAATCATTATCCGACGGATATCTTGTTGGTTCCCGTGGCTCGGTTGGTTCATCATTTGTTGCATATCTGCTTGGTATAACAGAGGTTAATGC
>JAFVVU010000070.1 GCA_017502065.1 Clostridia bacterium
AATTTGGAAAGCTTGATGTTCAAAAATGCTCCGTTGCTTATATGGGTGGCAATATCGAATATAATCCGTTTTTGAAAAAGGATGCCGACCTTTCTACCGTTCCGGAAACATATCACGGTAAACCTGTTCTTTCGGAAATGGTTGGTCTTGAAGGCACCTATGGGCATAACCCGCCTATTGAAGGCGCAAGAGGATGTATGCGCGAGTGCTATGCACATCTTGAAGAACGTGGCGTTTTAACCAAAAGTTTTGTTAATCGTTTCCGCGAAAAAGGAACGAAGCCGTGGAAGATTACTCCTGAGATGCGTCGCGCATTTGTAGAAAGCGAAGGCATTTCCGAGGAGAATGAAGAATAAGAATATGAAGTTTTTAGTAGGATATCAGCTTCCTTCCGAAGACAGTGTTCCATTTTTTCAATCCATTGAACCTTACCTTTCGCATATTGATGAGGTTTTCTTCCCGTGGATTGATAGCCCTTCGGGACGAAGCGCAATTGGAAATACGGGCGGATACATACAATGGAATGCACAGGAGAAAATGGAGGAGGAGCTTGCGGCTATCCGTAAGCAAGGAATTCGTCTTGATCTATTGCTTAATGCTAACTGCTATGGAGCCGAAGCAATTTCCGAACGTCTCTCAAAACGTGTTTTATCCGTTGTAGATCATCTGTGCGACCGTGTGGGGGGAATAGATGCAGTAACAACAGCATCGCCTTTTATTGCGGAATGTATAAAAAAATATTTTCCGGACATAAAGGTACGTGCATCGGTAAATATGAGTATCGGTACTGTAAGCGGTATAGACTATCTTGGAGAGTTGTTTGACTCTTTTTATATACAGCGAGAATACAACCGTGATCTTTCACGTGTTCGCATTTTAAGTCAGGCATGTAAAGAAAGAGGAAAGGAGCTTTTCATGCTTGCAAACAGCGGATGCCTGAATTTCTGCACAGGTCATATTTTTCATGATAATCTTGTTGCTCACGAAAAAGATGTCATTGCTATGAAAAATGTGCATGACTTTGAGCCGTTAACCTGCGTTCGCTATTTAAGTAAGCGTGAAAACAGACATGCGTTTTTGCAAGGAAGCTGGGTGCGCCCGGAGGATATTCATCATTATGAAGGTCTTGTTTCCGGAGTGAAATTAGCAACAAGAACACATTCACGCCCGGCGCTTGTTGTTTCTGCATATGCGCGCGGCAAATTTTCAGGTAATCTGCTTGATCTTTGCGAACCGGGATTTGGTTCTGTTTTCTATCCCTACATAATTGATAATACATGTATGCCGAAGGATTTTTTTACTCAGGTTACAAATTGCAATAAACAGTGTCACACCTGCGATTATTGTCGTCATACACTTGAAGATGCGCTTATCAAAATACAGGAGATAAACTATGTATGATAATATATTAAATGATTTTCTCAAACTTGAATCGGACAAGAGTGATTCGGAAAGAATACAGCGAGCAATCGACAGTACAGAAAATGGAGTTCTTTACATTCCCAAAGGCGATTATGATATAAAAACTTCACTGACTATAACAAACCGCTGCAGCCTTAAAATGCATCCGGCCGCAAGGTTAATGGCCACAGAAGAAATGGATTTTGTTCTTACATATAAAGCGGCAGGAGATTATCACAATCTCACATTGTTTAACAATGACGGAAGCGTATATGATAATCTGGGGCTGTTTATCACCGGCGGAGATATTGACGGTAACGGCAAAGCAAGCTGCTTTGCAATTACAAACGCCCATCATTTTACACTTTCAAATATTACGTTTCACAACGGCAAAGAATACGGTCTTTATATAGGTGGGAAAAATGAAGGTCATATATATGAGCTTGTGTGCAATAATGTGTATTGTAAATGTACAATGAAGGGATTGTCCGGAAATGTAGGTATCTGGTCTAACATGAATGATTCCCACTTTAATGATTGCTTTGTTATTGATTATACTGTCGGAATGAGAATTCTGGGCAGTTCTAACCGTATTACACGATGTCATCTCTGGGGTGGAACAGTCCCGCCCGCAAATTACAGCGTTGAGGAATGGTCGGAAGTGTACGGTCAACGGAAACGCGATTTAAAAAATGGTGTTTATGGAGCAGATGTAAAGAAAACGATTATATCAATGATGTTCCGGAAATGCTTATAAATTCTATCGCTTTTGATATTCGGGGTGGATCTAACGTTTTAGACGGTTGCTATGCCGATACCGCTGAAATCGGATACAGGATTTATAATGACACAAGAATGGTAAACTGTGATTTCTTTAACAACAAATTGATGGGAATGAAAAACTCAACTGCCATAAATCATGTTGGCGGAAACCTTTCTGTTATGTCTTGCCAGTTTTGCGGTACCACCGGAAACGAAAAGTTATACGAAGGCACTGGCGAAAATGTGGTTTGGATATCAAATATTTCTACCGGAGGAGACGGCATGAAGGTTCCGGAATGCCTTTTATAGGCTTTTGTTCTGACAAATAACGTATTTGCACCGCTTTGCAATTTTTGCAAAAGCGGTGCATTTTTAACCGCAAAAACCCTCACAGAGTTCGACTCTTTCTGATTTAACAAAATAAAAAAGAAGTACACCTTACGGACAAATTAAAATCGCAAAAAGTTGGTAACGACAGCGAGTCGTTGCGAGGGCGTTTACAACCGAGCAGACGAGCC
>JAFVVU010000071.1 GCA_017502065.1 Clostridia bacterium
ATTTTAAGAGCACTTACACCAAACATAACCGGTATCGCAAGGAAAAATGAAAATTCCGCCGCAACAGAGCGTGATGTGCCAAGCATCATACCGCCGAGAATTGTAGACCCGGAACGTGATGTTCCCGGTATTATTGACAGTACCTGAAACAGTCCGATACCAATAGCTTTTTTGTACGATAATTCGTTAATTGAATTAATGGTTGTCTTCTTATTTAACTTTTCAATTATAATAAATGCGATACCATAGATTATAAGTGTAGCTGAAACAACCTGCCAGTTTTCAAAATTCTCCATAAAATCGTTAAGCAGAAGTCCTGCAACTGCGGCAGGAATACATGCGGCGATAACCTTGAACCACATCTGCCACGTATCTTTCTTTTCCTGCGCCGATTTTGACGGAGCAAACGGATTGAGTTTATGGAAAAAATGCGTTACAACTGCAAGTATTGCACCAAGCTGAATAACGTATATGTATAAATCTGAATTAAGGAATGACCCTTCGTTATTCATAAATTCGTTAAACAAAATAAGGTGTCCGGTAGAGCTGACGGGGAGCCATTCGGTAATACCTTCAACTATACCAAGGAATACTGATTTGAGCATTTCGAAAACAAACATATTATCATATCCTTTCCTATGAAAATAATTATATAGTATTAATATAAATATGTCAAGAAAAAGGCTCAAATACCATTGACAGCAAACGGTTTTTTTGGTACAATGAGAATGATTTCCAAAGAGGAGGGAATTTTAAAAATGAAGAGGATTAATATTGATAAAAACTGGTATTTTCATCTTGAAACAAAAGATGATTCACCAACCCAGTTCGGGTTTAAAAAATGCTCATGGGCAAACGGCTTTGCCGCAAAAGAATATGATGATATAAACTGGCGCAAGGTCGACCTTCCGCACGATTGGGGTGTGGAGCTTGACCGTGACAGACTTTGCGACGGTTCTCAGGGATGTCGACCGATCAGCAGACATGTTCGCCCGACAACAAATGAAAAAATGACAACTGATGGTCCGGAATATAATATAGGCTGGTACCGCCATGAATTTGATATGCCCGAAGAAAATGCGGACAAACGTATTTTCCTTGAATTTGACGGTGTTGCGAGGGATGCAATTGTGTGGGTAAACGGAATTTATCTTGACCGCCACACAAGCGGATACACAGATTTCGTGTTTGACATTACAGACGCCGTTGTTTTCGGTGAAAAAAACTCAATTGCAGTTCGTATTGATGCAAGTCAGTATGAAGGCTGGTGGTATGAAGGTGCCGGAATTTACAGACACGTTCGTCTTGGTATTGCGGATAAACTTCATATTCCGTATAAAGAAACTGCAGTTATTTCAAATATAAACGGCGATATTACTGTTAATACATCTGTTAAAAATGAATATAGTGCAGATAAAGAATTTGCCGTAACTTGCGAAATAATTGATAAAAACGGCAAAGTAGTTGCAACAGGGGAAACAACCGGTAAAGCTACTGCCTATGGGGACTGTCCGTGCAGTATCGGCATGCATATTGATAGCCCGATGCTCTGGGATATTGAAAATCCGAATATGTATAAAGCCGTCCTTGCTGTAAAATGCGGCGGCACACAGGTAGATGAGGACAACGCTAAATTCGGTATAAGAGAAGCTGTTTTTGATCCGGATAAAGGCTTCCTTCTTAATGGAAAATCCGTAAAATTAAAAGGTGTATGTGTGCATCAGGATTTCAGTGGTCTTGGAAGTGCGCTTCCTGATCGAGTACATTATTATAAAATTGAAAAGCTTAAAGAAATGGGAGTAAATGCCTACAGAACATCACATAACCCACCGGCACCGGAGCTTCTTGATGCATGTGACGAGCTTGGTATGGTTGTTATGAATGAACAGCGTATGTTCGGAAGTTCACCGGAAGCACTCCGTCAGCTTACAGCATTTGTCCGCCGTGACAGAAACCATCCAAGTGTCGTTCTCTGGTCACTCGGTAACGAAGAACATCTTGTTCAGGGAACAGAACAGGGTAAACGTATTGCCACAACAATGATAAGAACACTCAAGGATATTGACGCTACACGAGCGATAACCTGCGGCTGTAACAACGGTATTCAGTACGAAGGTATCAACGAAATTCTTGATATACGCGGAATCAACTATATCCGTACATTCGGCGACGGCGGCGTTGATAAATATCATGCCGACCATCCGCATCAGACACTTTTCGGAAGTGAAGAATCCTCAGCATTTGCAACAAGAGGAATATATGAAACCAATGATGCAGTAGGTATGATAGATTCCTATGGTAACACTTGCGCACCATGGGGTTCAACTCCTAAAGGCTGGTGGAAGTTTTATGATGAACGTCCGTTTATGGCTGGCGGCTTCCTGTGGACAGGCTTTGACTACAGGGGAGAACCGGCACCGTTCGAACATATGAATATGTCCTCAACATTTGGTATAATTGACCTTTGCGGTTTCCCGAAAGATGCATTCTATTATTATAAATCATGGTGGACAGACGAAACAGTTCTTCACCTTTTGCCGTATTGGGACTGGGTGCGCAGCGAAATGGTACGCGTAAGTGTATTCACCAACTGTGATGAAGTTGAAATTATTGTAAATGG
>JAFVVU010000072.1 GCA_017502065.1 Clostridia bacterium
ATCACTTGGTTTTGCCAGAAACGGCGAACGTGCTATGAAGCTTAAAACTGACGGAAGAATAATTCTTCAGCAGGATATTTTTGGAGTTATTCCCGGACAGAAATATACATTTACAGCATACTTATATGTAAAAGAGCTGCTTACAAATGCAAAAGACGTTGGCGGCTGTATGAAAATAGAGTTTCACCGCGAAGGTGAAACGGAATCTCTCACACACATAAGCGGTTCTGCCGTATTTGAATGTTTCCCCGGCGAAAAAGATAAATGGGTAAAATGCGAAATATCAGGAATTGCACCTGATGAAGCTGTTAAGGCAAAATTACATCTCCGTATTGACTGCGGTGGTGAAATCTACTGGGATGATGCTACTTTTGTTGGCGCAGTTTCTCCGGAAGACTATGAGGTTATAGCCGCAGAACGCGACCTTGCCGCTGCAACATGGGCACATTCAAATGAGCTTCTTGCTGAAGTGCAGGCAAAAGAAGCAAGAACAGAGCTTGCTCCGGATGCAGTTAACTGTGTTTTAAATCCATCATTTGAAGAAGTTTCTTCCACCGGCGATTATCCTGCAAACTGGACAGGGTTCAGAAGTGAATGGAATAAAGTTACATTCCTTTCCGACGAGGAAGCACACAGCGGTAACTGCAGTGCTAAAATTGTAGGTACTCCCGACACATATCAGCCTTGGGTTATGCATACAATGCAGGGCAACTTTATTGCCGATTCCGATTATGTGCTTTCCGCATGGGTTAAAGCAAAAGAAATTGAAGCACTTAACGGTGTGTTTATGAAAGCAGAATGCTATAGCAGTACAAACGCAACAGGTAATACTGCTACCGGTTCTGCAGAATCAAGTATTCACAAATTCCGTGACAGCGACTGGCACCAGATTAAGCTTGTGTTTACAATGCCACAGAACACATCTGTTGTAAAAATATACTTACGCACAAGCACCGGTAATGCCGTAATTCATTATGATGATATTGAATTCGGTCCGGCTGCATCACTTACAGTAATGGAATTTTTACCGAAATTCACATTCAACTATACTGAAAATGAAAACATTGAAACTACAACAACAATTAACTACATTAACAATCCTATTGAAGCAGGCAGTGTTGTGGAATATACCGTTACAGACGGCGATACCGTTATTGTTCAGGAAGCCGTTCCTGCAGCAGCAAATATGACATGGTCCTTCCCCACAATGAAGCTTGCCGAAAAGGAAAAAGCATATAAGATTTCAGCTGTATACAAAAAGGCTGATGGCAGCGTTATTGAATCAAGCGAAGAAAGAAATATTTACCGTTACGACAGACCTACAATGATTGATGAACAGGGCCGATTTATTGATGAAACCGGTAAACCCCTTGACATTGTATATCTTTACGGCGCATGGGAAAAGTATTATGCTGATTATGCCGCAGCAGGAATAACAGTTATCCGTCCTGATGACGTGCGTTTTGATACAATTGCAAATATCCCTGAAATAAGACGCCTTATGGACTCAGCTCACGAGCATGGTCTTAAAGTATTATACCAGCTTTATGGTAAGGTTGCCGGACATCCGCTTCAGATTCCTACAACAAAACGTCTTGTTACAGAATTCAAAGACCACCCTGCACTCCTCGGCTGGATGATGGTTGACGAACCTTCCTATCAGATTCTTCCGGGACGTCAGGCACAGTCTTATCCTGAAATGCTTGAATATATGGAAGAGGGTTATAAGGTAATAAGAGCTATTGACCCACACCATCCTGTTTACAACCTTGAAACAGTTGGTGTGCCGAATTCCTATGAACTTGCATTCCAGTATGTTGATATTGCATCTGTTGACCTTTATCCTAATGATTCAACAGAAACTACATATACATATAAAGGTGTTCAAAGAGCTGTAAATGCCGTTCATGATGAAAAAGAAGTATGGAACCTAGGCTATGCATCTGACTGGGATGCAAACTATACTCCTGATGCCGACGGACTTCGTATGCAGAACTATATGGCTATATGGGCGGGTGCAAGCGGTTTTGGATACTATGCTTGTGATGAATATACACCGTATATGCTCGAAGCGTTGAAACAGTCAAACAAAAGCGGCGAACGCCATCAGATGTTTGACCATTTTGTAAGAGAAAACTCCCCCATTTTTGATGAATATCAGGGCGCTGATTACTGGCAGCGAAGTTGGGTTGATGACCAGGGCAAAATGTTCCTTTTAGTTAAAGAACATAAAAACGATGGTAAGAATACTGAAGTTAACTTTAACCTTAAGAGTACAAACGGACTTGTTGAAGTAAACGGATATATGGCAAAGCTTGTTAACGGAACAACTGAAAAAACCATTGTTTCCGATGACAGTTCATTCAAGCTTACACTTACACCTACACAAATTTCATTATATGAAATCGTGCCTAATACACCTGTTGATTTTTCCGCAATTACCCAGCCTGTTTACAACGACCTTGCCGGATTTGAATGGGCAGAAGAATCAATTACAAACATTACAAAAAATAAAATTGCAAACAACAAGGGCATCGGAATTTATGCACCAGGCGAAAACATCACCCGCGGCGACTTTGCAATGTACCTTATCCGCGCACTTGGACTTACAGCTGATGCATCAGACCAGTTCAGCGATGTTGACCCGAATGCTCCTTATGCAAAAGAAATTGCAATCGGTAAAAAGCTTGGAATTCTTAAAGGTTCCGGAGACGGTACATACAGTCCTGAAGAATCCATTTCACGTCAGGATCTCATGGTTATCTGTGCAAGAGGCCTCAGACTTGCAAGAAGAATTGCCGATGCTGATTACAAAACTGCTATTGCAAACTTCCGTGATAAGGGACTTATTGCCGATTATGCCGTTAATGACATCGGAGCAATGGTGAGTTCCAGAATTATCACAGGTAATCCTGACCTTACAATCAATCCGCTCGGCAATACAACAAGAGCAGAAGCTGCTGTTATCATGGACAGAATTACAAAACAGAACTAAAATTATTGACAAAAACGTCATATACTGTTAAAATATAGTTACCCGGCAAGGAAACCTTGTCGGGTAATTATATGCTTTAAAGGACTGAAATAAAATGAGTTTATTTACATCTACACTTAGCCAGATTGCCGTTTTGTTCGGATTTATCCTTATTGGATATTTCCTTTCAAAAAGAAAGCTTCTTTCTGATGATTCATCGGCGGTGCTTTCAAAGCTTGAAAATATGCTTTTTATACCGGCTCTTGTTCTGGGAACATTCATAGAAAATTTTACAGTTGAACGAATCAGTGCGGCACGTACTCTTCTTCTGGTTAGCGTTATTATTGCATTTATTGCAATCCCGGTTGCAATTCTTGTTTCAAAGCTTACCACAAAAGACAAATATATTCAGAAAATATTCACCTACGGACTTTCCTTTTCCAATTTCGGATTTATGGGAAATGCCGTTGTAAGCACTCTGTTTCCCGACATATTTTTTGAATACCTGATTTTTACACTTCCCCTCTGGATACTTATATATA
>JAFVVU010000005.1 GCA_017502065.1 Clostridia bacterium
GGGCAGTAATGCATACTTACATCACTGAGTGCATGAGGTTTTTCAAATACTTTTGCCATTATTTCATACCTCCTACAATTTTTTCAATTTCAGCGCAGATTTCATCCGGTGAAGGAACAACGCCACCGTTTCTTCCGTAGAAGTATACCGGTTTTTTGCCGTTCACAGCAAGGCGAACGTCTTCAACCATCTGTCCCTGACTCATTTCAACACTGAGAAAAGCTTTTGCAGATTCAGCAACTTTTGCTATTTCTTCTGTCGGGAAAGGCCAAAGTGTGATAGGTCTTACAACACCAACTTTAATGCCTTTTTCTTCCATCATCTGCATAACTGTTTTAGCAACACGTGCCATAACACCGTATGCAACAATAACAACATCTGCATTTTCTGCATTAACTGTTTCAACTTTAACCTCGTTTTTCTTAACGAGTTCGTATCTTTCAAGTCTTTCGTTGTTCATTTTTTCAAGAGCATCCGGTTCAATATAAAGAGAGTTAACAATGTTCTTCTTTCTCTTCATCTGTGTTCCTGTTGTTGCCCATGTTTTTTCCGGAACTTCACGTTTTGGAATACTGTCAAATTCAACCGGTTCCATCATTTGACCGAGCATTCCGTCACCCATAATCATAACGGGCATTCTGTATGTATCGGCTATATCAAATGCTTCAGCAGTAAGGCTTACCATTTCCTGCACTGATGCCGGAGCAAGAACAACAAGGTGATAGTCACCGTGTCCGCCACCTTTTGTTGCCTGGAAATAGTCGGACTGAGCCGGCTGAATACCGCCAAGACCCGGGCCTCCACGCACGATATTTACAATTACACAAGGAAGGTCAGAACCTGCTATGTAAGAAATACCTTCAGATTTCAAGCTTATTCCGGGGCTGGATGATGATGTCATAACTCTGGCACCTGCACCTGCAGCTCCGTATACCATATTGATTGCCGCAACTTCACTTTCTGCCTGCATAAAAAGTCCGCCGATTTTCGGCATTTTTTTAGCCATATACGCAGCAACTTCTGTCTGCGGTGTTATAGGATAACCGAAGAAAAGCTTACAGCCTGCTCTCATAGCAGCTTCTGCCATTGCTTCGTTACCTTTCATTAACATTTTTTCTGCCATTTTGTTTACCTACCTTTCAACCTCAATTACGCAATCCGGACAAATAATTGCACATGATGCGCAACCGATACATTCATCCATATTAACAACCTGCGCCGGTTTAAATCCTTTAGCATTAAGTTTATCAGCAAAGCTGATAATCTTTTTCGGACATACAGACACACAAAGTCCGCAGCCTTTACATCTTGGTTCGTTAAATGTTACCTTTGCCATACTTTAACCTCCTACCATTTTTTGAGCCTTATTTTAATCGGAAATACTTCATCTGCTTCAACCTCATCTGCCATTTCGGAAAGTGCGGAAACGAATTTCAAGTTTGTTCCCATTTCCTTTGCGGCATCTGCGCAGATTCTAGTTCCGGAATTAACAATTTCAGGGGTTGTTTCAACCGAAATATTTGTGTTATTAATAATACCTGTAAACTTAAGTCTTGAAACTCTTTCAATAGCTGTAAGACTTTCAATAATTTCTTCTTTTGTTGTTGTAAGTGGACGTTTTGTATTTACAACGCCAAGCATATCATATTCCGCCAAATCAAACTGCGGCTTAAATCTGCCAAGCACCGTTGCGCCGTCATCATCTCCGCCTACATCAAATATAACATATCCTTCTTTTTCAAAAGCGGCATATATATTCGGCGGCAATGCCGGCACATCAACATTTGTATTTGCATAAACAGGAGCGATTATCTCTATCCCCGCTTCCATCAACTCTTTTTCGGCATCTTTTGTCCGGAAATACGGATTAACAATATCAAGATCGATTATTGTTACTTTTTCGCCCGTTTCCTTGAGTTTGAATGCAAGATTAAGAGCAACCTCTGTTTTTCCACTGCCGTAATGCCCTACAACAACAATTCTTTTTTTGAATTCTATTTTTACCACCTCTGGACATTATACTACATTTTATCTGTTTTTTCAACGTTTTCCGCAAATTTTTGCATATGAAAATTATTCTTCCGCTATTTCTTCGGGTTCGTCGTCACCCTCATCAAGAAGAACCACTTCATCAACCTGTTCTATCTTATTGAGTTGTACCATAATTTTCTTTGTTCTTGCGCCTACAAGCTTATCCATATCATTACTTGCCTGGTTAATCTTTTTCTGTGCTTTATCGAGAACTTCAGAAAACTTAACAAACTCTGTTTTTACAGCACCAAGCACGTTCCACACTTCCGATGCACGTTTCTCAATTGCAACTGTTTTAAAGCCCATTTGCAGACTTGTAAGAAGTGCTGACAAGGTTGTCGGACCTGCAACAAGTATTTTATACTCGTTCTGCAGAGTTTCAAAAAGTGCTGTGTTTCTCACGACTTCCGCATACAAACCTTCAACCGGCAAAAACATTATACCAAAATCAGTTGTGTTCGGCGGATATATGTATTTTTCGTGAATATCCTTTGCCGATTTTTTTATTGCCGCTTCAATTTCTTTTGATGCGAGTGCAACTGCATTTGTATCCGCCGCATCATACGCATCAAGAAGTCTGTTATATGCCTCAATCGGAAATTTTGCATCCACCGGAATATAAACCGGATGGTCATCTTTTCCCGGAAGTTTTATTGCATATTCAACAACATCGCGGCAGCCGGGTTTTGTTGCAATATTCTTTTCATACTGCGACGGTGGAATAATCTGCTCCAGAATTGAAGAAAGCTGAAGCTCACCAAGAATACCTCTTGTTTTGACATTGGACATAACCTTTTTCAAATCGCCAACACCCTGAGCAAGACTTTGCATTTCTCCAAGTCCTTTATGAACCTGTTCAAGTCTTTCACTGACAGTTTTAAATGATTCGCTGAGTCTTGTTTCAAGTGTCTTATGCAGCTTCTCATCAACCGTTGCTCTCATCTGTTCAAGCTTTTTCTCATTATTTTCCTGCATCTGAGCAAGCTTTTTTTCAACAGTCTCATTAAGATGTCTTATAGCATCGTTATTATTTTTTGTTATTGTATTAAGCTGTTCATTCTGCGATTTACTTGCATTTTCCATACGCGTAACAAGGTTATTTTCCATTATACCGAGTTTCTGCGTCATTTCCATTCGCATTGATGCATTTTCATCACGCACAGCTTTTGCCGTGCCGTCATTTTTTCTAACGAGCAGAATGATGAGCAATATTACTACAACTGCAAGTAATCCTATGATAACAAATTCCATAGTTGTTACCTCATTTTTAATTAAAATTCACAGTTACCAACTGTTCTTGCAAATGACTGTGCATCTCTTATGTTTGAAACCCCTGTGAGGTACATAATTGCACGTTCAAAACCAAGACCAAATCCGGCGTGTTTTGTACTTCCGTATTTACGTGTATCAAGATACCACCAGTAATCTTCTTTCTTAAGACCAAGTTCGTCCATTCTTGCTTCAAGAAGATCAAGACGTTCTTCTCTCTGGCTACCGCCGATTATTTCACCAACACCCGGAACAAGACAGTCCATTGCGGCAACTGTTTTGCCATCATCATTCTGGCGCATATAGAATGCTTTGATTTCTTTCGGATAATCAGTAACAAATACCGGTTTTTTGAATATCTGTTCTGTAAGGAATCTTTCGTGTTCTGTCTGGAGGTCAATTCCCCATTCAACCGGATATTCAAACTTATCCTGATGCGGTTTGAGAAGTTCAATAGCCTCTGTATATGTTACACGGCCGAAATCACTGGTTACAATGTTATTAAGTCTTTCAAGAAGTGTTTTATCAACAAAGTTATTGAAGAATTCCATTTCTTCCGGTGCATTTTCAAGACAGTATGTGATGATATATTTAAGCATTGCTTCTGCAAGCTGCATATCATCTTCAAGATCTGCAAATGCAATTTCAGGTTCAACCATCCAGAATTCAGCTGCATGACGTGCTGTGTTTGAGTTTTCTGCACGGAATGTAGGACCAAATGTATAAACCTTACCAAACGCCATACAATGTGTTTCA
The DNA here is from genome assembly GCA_017502065.1 of Clostridia bacterium. Lineage (GTDB taxonomy): Bacteria > Bacillota > Clostridia > RUG12999 > RUG12999 > RGIG4103. Next base: position 4,057 of record JAFVVU010000005.1, read on the forward strand.
ACACTGAGCTGACCACTCACAGTAAGGTTAACGGGTTTACCGAAGAAATCTTTTGAATAGTCAATGCTTCCATCTTCATTTCTCGGCGGATTTGCAGGATCAATTGTTGTTACTCTGAACATTTCGCCTGCACCTTCACAGTCACTTCCTGTAATAATCGGTGTATGAACATAAACAAATCCGTTTTCGTTAAAGAAGCTGTGTATTGCATATGCAATTATCGAACGCATTCTGAGTGTTGCAGAGAATAAATTCGTTCTTGGACGAAGATGTGCAATTTCTCTTAAAAATTCAATTGAATGACGTTTTTTCTGCAGCGGATATTCCGGCAGAGATGTACCTTCAATTTCAATTGCATCCGCTTTAATTTCAAACGGCTGTTTTGCTCCCGGTGTAAGTTCAAGTGTTCCGGTTACAACAATAGCTGAACCAACGTTAAGTTTTTCGATTTTATCATAATTTGAAAGCTTGCTTTCTTCAAAAACCACCTGAAGATTTTTAAAGAAACTTCCGTCGTTAAGTTCTATAAATCCAAAACTTTTAGAACTTCTTATTGTACGGATCCAGCCAGCTACAGTAACAGTTTTATTACCGTACTCTGCCTCGTTTCTGAAAAGCTTTTTAATTTCAATTCTGTTCATATTAACACCCCAAATTCAAATAATGTTATATTATATCACTTTTTTCACAAAAAATCAAGTCTTTTTCTTTCATATTGCTACATTTATTATTTATTATATATTTTTATTATTTTTATTACTTTTTCTATTGACATTACCGCTTATTTTTGATATGATATAAAGTAACAAAGTTTGTTATTTTTTAACATAGGAGGTGTGATGTTTTGAGAGACCGAATCGAAAAAATCAATGATTATATTCAGGAAAAAGGCGAAGTTAAACTTACTGAACTTGAAATGTTCATTCCGGATGTTTCAACCATGACCCTTCGCCGCGATTTGGAATTACTTGAACATCGTGGTGACATAATCCGCATCCGCGGGGGTGCCCGTTCTATCTCTTCTATTTCCAAGCGGCTTATCGCCGAGCAGATGTACAGTTTGCGAAAAAACGAAAATACCGAAGAAAAAAAGGTTATCGCAAGCAAAGCTGTTCAGTTCCTTTCCGAAGGCAGAAGTATCTACATAGACGCAGGAACAACTTCAATGTCCTTTGCAACTGCTCTGCCGGATATGCATTTATCCGTTCTTACTTCCGCCCCCAATATTGCGCTTGAGCTTATGCACGACAAGAACATTACAACAACAATTGTCGGCGGACAGATTTCAAATGAAAATATTGCACTTTCGGGAAGCAGCAGCATCGAATTCATAAGACACATCAACATTGACGTTGCTTTTATGGCAACAAGCGGATTTTCTCTTGAAACCGGTTTTACCACCGGTAATTCAAACGA
>JAFVVU010000073.1 GCA_017502065.1 Clostridia bacterium
ATCAAAATGGCTTCTATAACACCTGCTAAAACAGTGGGTATTGATAAAACCTGTGGAAGTATTTCTGCAGGGAAAGCCACAGACCTTGTAATCTGCGACGATACTTTAAATGTCATAAACACATTTAAAGACGGCACTTTGGTGTAACCGGGATTTTCCCGTTTACATATAGTTTTAATTTTCCCAATTTTTCTCTTTATTTTGTTTCGGAGAGTGAGTTTTCACTCTCCACTTTTTTTGCAAAAAATAAGACCGCAGAGTATCCTGCGGTCTTTAAAACATAGGTCTTATTTATCAAGAATTTTTAAGAATCTGCCGTATGCTTCTTCCCATGCATCATGGTTTTCAGGCATATATTCAACAGTATCAAAGGAGTTTTTAACAACTTTTCTTGCTTCTTTAAGGTCTTTTATTTTACCAAGAGCGGTAAGCTGCATAAGTGCATTACCAAGACTTGTTGCTTCAACCGGTCCTGCAACAACACGTTTGCCTGTTGCATTGGCAATAAATTTACATACCATTGTATCTTTAATGCCGCCGCCAATCATATGGATTGTATCAAGCTTTTTACCGGTTGCTTCTTCAAGAGCTTTAATAGTATAAGAGCATTTCATTGCAAGGCTCTGCGCAATTGTTCTTATGATTTCGCCTTCTGACTGCGGAACACTTTGACCTGTTTTTTCACAGAATTCTCTTATTCTTCTCGGCATATTTCCGGGACCTGCAAATGTCATATTATCGGGGTCGATAAACGAAACAAGTTCCGGTGCCTGCCATGCCGCGTTTTCAAGATCTGCAAAGCTGAAATCTTTTCCTTCACGCTGCCACTGACGTCTGCTTTCCTGAATAATCCAGAGACCCATAATATTTTTAAGGAATCTGATTGTATCGTTAACGCCGCCTTCGTTTGTTATATCAAGTTCAAATGTTTTTTCGTTGATAAGCGGCTTATCAAGTTCAACACCCATAAGTGCCCATGTACCGCTGCTGATATATGAATAGTCATAATCACCATCAACAGGTACGCTTGCAACTGCAGATGCTGTATCGTGTGAACCGATTGCGATTACCGGGATTTTATTTACTCCGAGTTCTTCGCAAAGTTCATCTGTTAAGTATCCTATAATTTCACCCGGTTTTACTATTTCACAGAAAATGTCTGAAGGAATACCCATTTTATCCATAAGCTCTTTATCCCACTGTTTTTCATAAGGATTAAGAAGCTGAGATGTTGAAGAAATAGTATATTCGTTTTTCATTTCGCCTGTAAGGAAATAGTTGAAAATATCCGGTGTAAAGAGAAGTTTATCAGCTATTTTAAGTACCGGTTCATCATTTTTCACCATTGAAAGAAGCTGGAATATTGTATTGAAGAAATTGAACTGAATTCCTGTACGTTCAAAAATATATTTCTTTCCTACAAGTTCGTCAGCATATTCAATCATTCCGTTTGTTCTTTCATCACGGTAATGATATGGGTTTGAGATGAGGTTACCGTTTTTGTCAAAAAGACCGAAATCAACGCCCCATGTGTCAATACCGATAGATTCAATATCTTTATGACCTGCATTGATTGTTTTTAAAATACCCTGTTTGATTTCGTGGAACAGTCTTAAAATGTCCCATCTGAAAGTTTTACCAACAAGTACCGGATCGTTTGAAAATCTGTGCATTTCCTCCATTGTTACTTTGTTTCCGTCAAATTCGAAAAGCATTGCTCTTCCGCTTGATGCGCCAAAGTCAAAAGCAAGTATTTTTGAAGTTTTAGCCATGATTTTGTCTCCTCTCTTTTATTTACCGTATCTTGATGCAAGTTCTTCGTAAACTTCTGCCCAGGTAAGACCTTTATTTACCATAAGAACCGAAAGGTGGTACATAAGGTCTGCAATTTCATATCTGATTTCGCCTGTGCCTTCATTTTTTGCACCAATAATTACTTCACTTGTTTCTTCACCGACTTTTTTAAGTATTTTATCAATACCTTTTTCAA
>JAFVVU010000074.1 GCA_017502065.1 Clostridia bacterium
CAGCCTGAAAAGCGGCAGACAAACATCATCATTAAGACGGCTTGTGTAAACAATGCGTTTTGATTCCGGATTGAATCCCAGTTCGGACACAACATCGCCATAATTATTTGCCATTGAAAATTTATCGGTATCAACACCGTTTACACTTACTATTATATTGTGTTTGTCAACTTTATAATTCTTAAGAAGATATCTTTTTATATCCTCACTTACGGCAAGAGTTGCATCGCCCCAGTTGGTAAGCAGTTTTGTGCCCAGACCGGTAACATATGTTCCGTGTGCGGAGGTAACAAAACAGAATTTATTGGTACGTCTTACAAGCGAGCAGATAAACGCCGGAATTCTTGCATGAGCATGCACAATATCCGGATTTTCAAGCGCAATTGCCTGTTTGAGAATTTTATAGGATTCCTTCATGCATGAAAAATCACGCTTGTTAAGCGGTGCATCATAAACCTTAACACCTATGCTTTCAAGCTCGTTTGCATAAACACCCCGTTTGGCAACAACACTTATTTTATGTCCTTCCCTGACAAGTTGTTTTACAAGTTCGGTTACGTGAGTTTCTGCTCCGCCGATGTCAAGACTCATAAGAGTCATCAGTATTTTCATTCGTTTTCTCCTTAAATTTTATTTTAAAAGAGTATATATTTATTATATCAATACCGCTCATATATTTCAAGTATTTTGCAAAATTTATTATATGCAAAAAATCTATTGACAAATCAATATAAATAGGGTATAATAATTGGGTGCAGTTTGTACTTTTGGAAAATATTATATATTTACTTTTAAGCAGGAGGTGTTTGTAAATGCTCAGAACATACCAACCCAAAAAAAGACAGAGAAAAAAAGAACACGGTTTCAGAAAAAGAATGTCAACAGCTAACGGCAGAAAGGTTTTAGCACGCAGAAGATTAAAAGGCAGAAAAACCTTATCAGCATAAGTAAAACTTATGTTTATACTAAAGCGGGACAATCCCGCTTTTTTGTGTAATAATGAAAAAAACTGTAACAATCAATAAGAATACGCTATTTCGGAAAATATATTCAAAAGGTACAAGCTATGTCAATAAATACCTGGCTGTTTATGTGCTTCCGTCCCGTGACGGAGTGTCAAGGCTCGGTATTACCGTAAGTAAGAAGCTTGGCTGCGCCGTTATAAGAAACCGCGCCAGACGTCTTATCCGCGAAAGTTATCGGATTAATGAAGAAAATATTTCAGGTGGATACAACATTGTTGTGGTTGCCAGAAAAATGGTTGTCGGAACCGATTTTCATCACGTTAATTCCGCGCTTATCCATTTGCTGAAAAAACACTCTGTGTGGGCAGAAAATGAATAAGCTTGTTATACGTCTGATAACTTTTTATCAGAAACATATTTCTCCGAATAAACGCCCGTGTTGCCGCTTTATTCCGACATGCTCGCAATACGCATTTGAAGCGTTTTCGAAATACCGTTTTTTTAAAGCACTATGGCTTAGTGTTTTAAGAATTCTTCGGTGCAATCCATGGGGCAAAAGCGGGTACGACCCTCTGCCCTGATTTACGAAAGGTGAAGTTTTATGGGAATCTTTTCATTTATAAGTGTTCCTCTTGGCTGGATAATGAGTGTGATTTACAAATTTGTCCAGAACTACGGGGTTTCACTTTTAATTTTCACACTTATCACAAGACTTATTCTGCTCCCGCTGTACATTAAACAGCAGAAATCAATGGCGCAGATGAACATCCTAAAGCCAAAAATGGATGCTATCCAGAAACAGTATGGCGACAATAAGGAAAAATTAAGCGAAGAAACCATGAAGCTGTATAAAAAGCACGGCGTAAGCCCGTTCTCGGGATGCCTGCCGCTTCTCATACAGTTCCCTCTTCTTATTGCTCTTTATGACGTAATAAGAAAACCGCTTACCTACATCTGGTATATGTCACAGGATACAATTAATGCACTTTCTGCTCAGTTTGTTTCTGGCAAGGTTGCATATCCTGAAATTGAAATTTCCAGAAACCTTGTTGGACAGTACGGTTATACAAACTTCAATTTCCTTGGACTTGACCTCGGACTTACACCTACTTTCAATCTGAATGCACCAATGTTCGGCATTGACTGGATATGGATTATTCCTATCCTTGCCGCTCTTACAACATATCTTTCAAGTAAGTTCATGAACATTGGTATTACAAAAACCGAAGAAGAAAAACAGGCGGAGGCAAACAAACGTCCTCCGAAACCCGGTGAAACTGACCCGAACCAGACTGCTAATTCTATGACTAAGTTTATGCCGTTTTTAACCCTGTGGTTTACTTTTATCATGCCGGCGGGCATAAGCATTTACTGGATTGCCGGAAATATCCTGCAGATAATTCAGCAGTTTGCAATCAACAGATATTACGTTCCTAAAATGAAGGAAAGGATGCTACTTGAAAATGAAGAACCTAAGAACTATAGAAAAAAGCGCAAAAAGTAAAGAAGAAGCTGTAAAACAGGCGCTTTTGGAACTTGGACTTGACGAAGACGATTGTGAAATCGAAGTGCTTGAAGAAGGAAGCAAAGGATTTCTTGGTCTTGGCGGCAAAGACGCGGTTGTTCGCGTAACAGAAAGCCCCAACCTTGAAAAGCTTGCTGTAAAAGCACTTTCAAATATGGTTGACAAAATTGTAGACGATGTTGAATATAAAGTAACATCTTCTGACAAATCCATCAAAATTGAAATGAGCGGTCCCGATATGGGAATTTTAATCGGAAAACGCGGTGAAACACTTGATTCACTTCAGTATTTAACCTCTCTTGCGGTTAACAGAGTTTCTTCCGATTATATTAAAGTTATTCTTAATACAGAAAACTACCGTGAAAAAAGACACGACACTCTGGTACGCCTTGCAAGAAGACTTGCTTCTCAGGTTATCAAAACCGGTAAAAGCATAACTCTTGAACCGATGCGTCCCAACGAACGCCGTATTATTCATTCTACACTTCAGAACAATAAAATTGTTCAGACAGTAAGCGTTGGCGAAGAACCCAACAGAAAAGTTGTAATTGAAATCGCCGAAAAATAAAGTGAGGTCTTTACCTATGGAAAACAAAAAAGTTCGTACCAGATTTGCACCAAGCCCCACAGGCTACATGCACATCGGTAACTTAAGAACAGCCCTTTATGCATATCTTCTTGCAAAAAAAGACGGCGGTGATTTTATCCTCCGTATTGAAGATACTGACCAGGAAAGATATGTTGAAGGCGCAGTTGATATTATTTATAAAACTCTTAAAGAAGCAGGTCTTAACCACGACGAAGGTCCCGACCTTGGCGGTGACTGTGGTCCCTATGTACAGAGCGAAAGAAGAGCCATTTATCAGGAATATGCACACAAACTCGTTGAGCTTGGCGGCGCATACTACTGCTTCTGCGACAAAGAAAGACTTGATAATTTAAGACAGATTCAGGAAGCTTCCAAAATCCCGACAAAATATGACGGATATTGCAGAAACCTCTCTCCTGAAGAAATCAAAGAAAAGCTTGATGCAGGTGTTCCCTATGTTATAAGACAGAAAATACCGAAAACAGGCGTTACTTCCTTTGATGATATCATTTACGGTAAAATCCATGTGGAAAACTCCACACTTGATGATAACGTACTTCTTAAATCAGACGGACTTCCCACATATAACTTTGCAAACGTTATTGACGACCATCTGATGGGAATTACCCACGTAATAAGAGGAAGTGAATACCTCTCCTCTACTCCGAAATATAACCTTCTTTACGAAGCTTTCGGATGGGACATCCCCACATATGTTCACTGTCCGCCGGTAATGAAAAACGCAACAGAGAAGCTCTCCAAACGTAACGGCGACGCATCATATGACGATATCATTGCAAAAGGTTACCTTAAAGAAGCGGTAATCAACTTTATCGCACTTCTTGGCTGGAGCCCCGGCGGCGACCAGGAAGTATTCTCTCTTGAAGAGCTTGTTCAGGCATTTGACCCGAGCGGCATCAGCAAGAGCCCCGCAATTTTTGACGATAAGAAGCTTGCGTGGATGAACGGAGAATACATCAGAAGAATGTCTCTTGAAGATTTTTGTGAACTTGCATTGCCTTATTTCAAACAGGTAATCACAAAAGACATTGATTTTATGGAGCTTGCAAAACTTCTGCACACACGTACAGAATTACTTACAGACATTCCTGAGCAGATTGACTTTATTGACGCTCTGCCGGATTATGATACCGAACTTTTCGTTCATAAGAAAATGAAAACAACACTCGAAAATTCACTTGAAGCTTTAAACAGAATTCTTCCCGTTCTCGAAGGAATTGACAACTGGAACGAAGAAACAATTCATGAAAAAATGTTTGAGCTTATAGCTGAAATGGAAGTGAAAAACGGACAGATTCTCTGGCCACTTCGAACCGCAGTTTCCGGTAAACAGTTTACACCGGGCGGCGGTATTGAACTTGCAGTTCTCCTTGGAAAAGAAGAAACAATTGCAAGAATTAAAAAAGGTATCGAAAAATTATCATAAAACTAAAGCGATAGACTGCAAAGCCTATCGCTTTTTTATTATTCTATTTCCATTCCAGACCAAATTCTTTTTTCAGCACTTCGCGGCGTCTTTCGTCGGTCATATCAGGTTCTTCGCTTACCATTTCATCCCCTTCAAAAATTCTGAATGTTCTGTCGCCGATTGTTTTCCTTCCGGTTTCGGTTTTTACGGCAACTATAAGCGTTTTATTGAACATAGATTCGGGATGTGTTTCAAAATAGTACGACGGCTGATAGAAATCCACATTATACTGATGTGCTTCATAGAAAGAATAAAAAATACGCCACTGTCCTTCATAAAGGTCATAAATCTCCCATTCGCCGTATTTATTCTTCTCAAATTTATAGGTTTCGCCAAACTGCTGTTGCACAAGCCCTTCAACAAGCTTCAGCGGATATCTGGGCGACGACTGACCTATCCCCACGTCGCATATGTATTTTTCGCCGGCGCATACTGCCGCCACAATACGATGACGACGCATCGGAAGTCCCTGTTCATTTCGCAGGAAACGGGCAAAATAATCTTCGGTTTCAAACCCAAGACGGTTAAGCATATGCGATAAAAAACCGTTTACTTCAAAACAGTAGCCGCCTCTGTTTCGGTTTACAATTTTATCATACAAATCTTCCGGTTCAAGAGAAATTGCACGTTTTTCCAGAATATCAATATTTTCATACGGCACACTTGTTATATGGCAATACTGCACCTGTTTAAGAACTTCATAAGTTGGTGCAACTTCAAGGTCTTCAGGGAAATTTATTCGGTTTAAATACTTATTTATATCCATTTTTCACTTTCCTATCTCTGTGTCAGCACTTTTTCGCCGTCAAACAGGATAATTCCCGTTGCACCACCAAATGGTGTGGGATTGTCTTTACTTGCTTTTATGTATTCAACAAACCGTTTTCTCATACCTGTATCGGTAGGAAGCTTGTCGGGATCTCCGTCATACTCAACTCCGAATATACGCCATCCCCCATATAATTGGTCAAAGCTGCGTTCTTCCACTATCTCGAAGTATTTCGCAAAAATTGCTGTATTAGAGTTTTCGGGAAATACAGGTCCTATATACGGCGGATATAACAACCACGAAGCGCACTTAATGACAAGAATACCGTCTTTTAATTTGTCTTTAAAAAATTCATATGCCATTTTGAAAGACTCTACACACATTTCAGGTTTAAGCGGACCGCCCGACGGAATGTGACATGCCAGACAAAATTCATCAGGAGTTATGGTATGTCCCTTTATTGTAACAGGCTCGCTGTCATAAATTGTAACGCCGTACTGCAGTCTGCCGAACACCATTCTGCCAAGAGCAAAATATCCTTCAAACCATGATACTGTAAAGATGCCAAACACACCTTTTGCTATCTTACATTCGTCCAGTTTGCATTTTATATCACGCATTGCATCAATATAACGTTCACGGGCAATGCCTTTTTCCTCATATTTTTTCTCTAAAAACGGAGCACATTCAATCACAAACAAAAGGTCTGCTGTATATTCATGCATTTTATCAGAATGTGCTTTTTCAACAGCATCGGCATAGGAAACAGCGCCTGTCATATATTCCTTTGCAAGAGCAGAAATTTTGCCACCATCAAGCTTTCTGTATTTTTTATATTCTTTTATATCTTCTTCTGTAAATCCGATTTCAACGAGTAATTTTTCAATCATATCAGCACTCCTTTTTTCTGTAATCATTTATCCATGCACCAAACGCGGTAAAGCCGAGCTGCATCCCATGTGAAAGAAGCGGTCCGTATGAACGGGAAAAAATGTCGTAGCAAACCCAGAGAAGGTTATTTCCCATTTGCCATGTGCGATATCCTTTTCCGCTTTTAGCTGAAACACCACCCACAAAGCATAGGGTTGCCAATATTGCGATAACCCCCGTCCATGAATCAAGCACTGCAATGTTCATGCCTAAAAATACTGCCGCAAATATTGCCGTAAGCCATATCGGAACAGCTTTGTTTTTTGCATTGAAAAAATAATTTATGATTGCCTGCAGAGCGCCAATAAAAGCGGATACCGCCCCGTTGATACCCGACGGTGCAAGAAGATAACTTGCGCCGACAAAAACGCTTCCGATAAACACAAAAAACAAATTTGTTTTAACATTCTCACCTTTGACTAAAGATGCAACTACAAAAGAAACTAAGCCCAGTACACTAAGTACCATGTAAATAATCTGCATTTTCCTCTACCTCTTCTGCAATGACAGTTCCCACTTATAGAATTAATCCCAAAACAAGACTCACTTGTCATTTGCTAATTTATTTTACTATAATCTCAAAAAAATGTCAACTAATCCATAAAACACGTTTGACAGAATACAGTAAAATATGATACAATTTTTATGTATTTGTTTTTTCAGAGGTAAAGTTATGTATGACTGTATAATTATTGGTGCGGGACCTGCCGGAATGATGGCAGCAAGCGCGGCGTCGGACCTTGGCAAATCCGTACTTTTAATAGAAAAGAATAAAATGGCAGGCAGAAAGCTTCGCATCACCGGAAAAGGCAGATGTAACGTTACAAATGCGGCAGATGCACAAAGTCTGATGCGAAACATAAACGAAAACGGCAGATTTCTGTTCAGCGCACTTTCTGCCTTTGATTCCGATGACACCATAGCTTTTTTCGAAGGGCTTGGTGTTCCGCTTAAAACCGAGCGTGGCGGCAGAGTTTTTCCGCAGTCGGACAAGGCAACCGATGTTGCGGAAGCTATGTATAACAAGGTGCTTGCCGACGGATGCAAATTTGTTCGTGATGAGGTTTCAGATATTTTAACCGAAAACGGATGTATTTGCGGCATTCGTCTTGCATCGGGCAAAGAAATTTCCGCAAAAAGTGTTATTATTGCAACAGGCGGGCTCTCCTATCCCCTTACGGGTTCTACCGGTGACGGATACCGTATGGCAAAGCTGCTCGGACACAGCATAACTGCTCCTCGTGCGGCGCTTGTTCCCATTGAAACAAAGGAAATGTGGCCCTCCGAAATGCAGGGGCTTTCGCTTAAAAATGTTAAGCTTACTTTGAAATGTGAGGACAAGTCATTATTTTCCGAACAAGGCGAAATGCTGTTTACCCATTTCGGAATTTCAGGACCGCTTTGTCTTTCCGCGAGCTGTCATATAAAAGACCTTGAAAAAGAATACACAATTGAAATAGATTTAAAACCGGCACTTGACGAAAAAACTCTTGATGCAAGACTTCTTAAAGACTTTTCAAAATATATCAACAGAGATTTTATAAACGCTCTTGACGACCTTCTTCCTGCAAAAATGATTCCGGTTTTTGTTTCCCTTTCGGGAATTGACCCGCGCAGAAAGGTTAATGAAATAACACGTCAGGAACGCCAGATGATATGCAGCTTGCTTAAAAATATGCGTCTTAGTGTCAAAGCATTACGTCCGATAGACGAAGCAATTATTACCGCAGGCGGTATAAATGTTAAGGAAATAAATCCGTCTACTATGGAATCAAAGCTTGTGCCCGGACTTTATTTTGCGGGCGAGGTTATTGACGTAAGTGCCTATACGGGCGGATATAACCTGCAGATAGCATTTTCAACAGGCTATCTTGCCGGCTGTTCGTGTTAGCATTTTTACAAATTTCTCGTTTTTATTACAGTAATGTTACTTTTTCGTGATACAAAAGGGAATGCATCCCATTATGTAGAATAAAGCATTAATAAGGATGTGATTTTTTAATGCGCAAAATAATATCAATACTGACAGCATTTGTTTTGTCCTTATCGCTCATTAATGTTTCCGCTGCAGATGATATTTTATTATATTTGAATGATTCCGAAATCAAATGTGATGTACCTCCTGTTATTGTGAACGACAGAGTTCTTGTTCCCGCAAGGGCGCTTTTTGAACCGCTTGGTGCATCACTTAAATGGAACGACACTATCAAGCAGGCTACGGTAACACTTGACGATTTGACAATTAAACTTAAAATAGGTTCGGACACGGCTACGGTAAACGGCGAAAAGGTGAAAATGGACTGTGCTCCGATTATAGCCGAAAGCCGCACTATGTTCCCCGTACGTTTTGTTGCGGAAAAACTTGGTTACATTGTAAAATGGGACGATAAACAGCGTGATGTTTATATTTCAACTCCGCCAAAAGAACCGGAGAAAAACAAAATTACCTCGCTTAACGTAAGCGCAACTGCAGATATACTTACTGTTTCCGCCATATTTTCGCAGCCGATTGCCGGATATACAGACTACTACGTTTCAAATCCGACAAGGCTTGTTTTTGAACTTGACGACTGCAGGTATTATGACAAAAATCTGCCGGTTCGTGCATATGGAGTTTCTCAGCTTCGTATGGCAAACCATGACGATTATTTCAAGCTTGTGTTTGATATGGAAGACTCACTCAAATACACAGTGTCCCAGTCAATCACCAAGCAAAAGCTTACAATAAAGATATCCTTGCCGAAAGCTCCCAAGGAGGAAGAGGAAGAAGATGAAAAGCCGCTTCCCGACAAGGAAGAAGAACCGGTTGTTCCAAACAAGGATTCTGTTCCAATAAACGGATTTGACGGCAAACCCATTGTTGTTATAGACCCCGGCCACGGCGGAAGTGCCCCCGGTGCCATTGCATATAATGAAGACGGAAGCATTTATGCTACCGAAGCAGAAATAAATCTTGGTATTGCAAAATATGTATATGATATACTTAAAGACGAAGGTATTGAAGTATATATGACAAGAAAAACCGATAAGGATGTATCTCTTGCCGAGCGTGCCGCCTATGCAAATAAGCTTGGCGCAACACTGTTTGTAAGTATTCATAATAATTCGCATACCGACCATTCGATAAGCGGAATTTTAACCCTGTACAGTGCCGATAAAGATACCGCTTCCGGCGGTGTACAAAGTTCAAAAGATGTTGCATGGGCTATCCAGCAGCAGATGGTACAGGCAATCGGCAAAAACAGTCAGGGAATCCGTTCCGAAGATGATTTGTACGTTCTTCGTAAAACCAATATGACTGCCGTTCTTGCGGAAGTCCTTTATATGAGTAATAAAGAAGACGTTGAATATATCAAAAAAGAAAAAAATCAGCTTGTTGCCGCAAAGGCAATAGCTAAAGGAATTATAAAAGCATTAAAAGAAGGTTAAGCATGTTAAATATTGTACTCACAGAACCCGAAATACCACAGAACACAGGTAATATTGCGCGCACCTGCAGCGCAACAGGAAGCCATCTTCATATAATAAAACCGATGGGTTTTTCCGTTGACGATAAGCATCTTAAACGCGCAGGACTTGATTACTGGAACGAGCTTACTATCACCTACTATGAAAATCTTGACGATTTTTTTGATAAGCATAAGGATATTTCGTTCTGGCTTTGCAGTACAAAATCAGACAGATGCTATGCAGACGTTTCGTTCAAAGACGGCGACTACCTTTTCTTTGGTAAAGAAACAAAGGGTCTGCCCGAAAGCCTTCTTAAAGATAACCTTGACAGATGTATCCGGATTCCGATGCGCAATACGGCGCGTTCACTCAATCTCGCCAATTCGGTTAACATAATTTTATATGAAGCTCTCCGCCAGACAGGATTTGACGGACTTATGCAGACTTCAGACTATCTTAAATAGAAAGACGACAAGCCTATGAAATGTGTGGAATATAATTTCAGATATAAACCGTATTCGCCATCCTCGCCCGAGGCACAGGCTCTTGCTGCCGGTTGCAAAATAAATGCAGTTGTTGCGGCAATACTTCTTAACCGAGGTATTGATACGGAAGGAAAGGTTGCGGCTTTTTTGAATAAAGATGCAACTCTTTTCCACGACCCTTTCCTGCTTAAGGATATGGACAGGGCGGTAAGCCGCATAAAGCGCGCCCTGCTTTGCAAGGAAAAGATAACCGTTTACGGTGACTATGATGTTGACGGTATAACTGCAACATCAATAGTGTTTCTTTATCTTCGTGAAAAAGGCGCATCCTGTGACTATTATATTCCCGACAGAGAAGACGAAGGTTACGGCCTTTCTTCCGAGGCACTTCATAAAATTGCCGAATCCGGCACTAAGCTTATCGTTACGGTGGATACCGGTATTACCGCTGCAGCAGAGGTGGAAACCGCTAAAGCTCTCGGCATGGATATAATTATAACGGACCATCACCTTTGTACAGGTAATGTGCCCGATACAATAACCGTAAATCCGCAGCGACCCGACTGCCCCTATCCGTTTAAATCACTTGCAGGCGTTGGCGTTGCATTCAAGCTGACCTGCGCACTTGAATCGGGAAACCACGAATATATTCTTAACAAATTTGCTGACCTTGTTTCTCTTGGAACAGTGGCTGATATGATGGAACTGACCGGCGAAAATCGTGCCATTGTTTCTGCAGGGCTTGAAAAAATAAATTCATCGCCAAATGCCGGACTTGCACTTTTAATGGAGTCTGCCGGTATATCAGGCAGAAAAAAAGACTCCTCCTCTATCGGATTTTCAATTGCCCCGCGTATAAACGCCGCAGGCAGAATGGCAAGTCCGTATATTGCAGCAGAACTGCTTATGTCGGATGACCCAAAACGTCAAAGCGAGCTTTGTGCTGAGCTTGAGACGCTTAACAATCAGCGCCGCAATACTGAAAACAGTATTGAAAAAGCTGCCTGCACACGTATAGATAATAAGCCTATGTATAAAGATAAGAAAATCTACGTTCTTGCCGATTCCGAATGGCAGGCAGGCGTGCTTGGCATTGCTGTATCAAAGGTTGCCGATCGGTATAACCGTCCGTGTATTCTTATGACATGCGAAGACGGCATTGCCAAAGGAAGTGCCCGCAGCGCAGGTGATTTCAATCTTTATCAGGCAATGAAAAGCTGTGAGGATTTGTACGATAAGTTTGGCGGGCACGAGTTTGCCGCAGGACTTACCATTGCAGAAGACAAAATTCCCGAGCTTTTCAGAAGACTCAACGATTATGCCGACAAGCATATGGATTTAAAGAGTATGCTTCCGGTTATGAATATTGAATTTGATTTTCCGCCGGAGCTTTTCACTCCGGAAACTATATATTCGCTTGAAATCCTTGAACCTTTCGGGAATTCAAATCCGCATCCTGTTTTTGCATTTAAAAATGCTTTGCTCACCGGACTTACTCCTATGGGCGAAGGCAATAAACATATGCGGCTTCAGCTTAACTGCAGCGGCACAACAATAACAGTTGTTGCATTTAATAAGGCCGAGCTTATGCACTATTTTGAAGCCGGTGACTCAGTTGATGTTGCAGGCACTCTTACCATTAACGAATGGAACGGAAGATCCTATCCGCAAATGATGCTTTCGGCAATAAAACCGTCGGAAAAACCACCCGTTTGCCAGAAATTCACACAAGATGAACTCCGGCTTGTTTTCAAATACATAAAATCAAATCATGATACATCAAAATCTGCATCACTTCATGCACGGATTATTGAAAAACAGACCGGTATTCCCTTTGACAGGGAAAAATTTATAAATGCGCTTGAAATTTTTGTTCAGCTCCGGCTTATTACATATACAGCCGAAGATGATGTTATAGGCATATACATGCTTGAATCTGCAGGTAAGGTAAATCTTACTGATTCACCGCTTTTTTGCTCTCTTCAGGCATAGAAAGGACTCTATATGAAAGACCCTACCGTACTTTTTTCTGCACTTCTTGAAATAATAACAGCGGCACAGCCGAAAGGCGATATCAACACCGTAAAACGCGCCTATGAGTTTGCAAAAGCGGCTCACGAAGGACAAAAGCGTGTTTCCGGCGAGGATTATATATGCCATCCGCTTGAAGTTGCTGAAATAATAACCGTTATGCTTCTTGACTGCGACACCATTGCCGCAGGTATTCTGCATGACGTAATTGAAGATACCGATACCACCCACGAAGATATTGTGGCAGCTTTCGGCACCGAAATTGCCGATATGGTTGAAGGAGTAACAAAACTTGGTAAAATTAAATTTACTTCGCAGGAAGAAGCACAGGTTGAAAACCTGCGCAAAATGTTTATGGCAACCGCAAAAGACCTTCGTGTTATTCTTATAAAGCTTGCTGACCGACTTC
>JAFVVU010000075.1 GCA_017502065.1 Clostridia bacterium
GCCTGCAAGCTTCCGGGATATTATGTAGAGCGCGAAGGCGTTGGTAAGCAGAACACTTGCATCGGCGGTGACCCTTATGATGCAACTGTGTATATATCCCGTCACCGTCGCTTCCATTTAAAGAAACATAATGATATGAAAGAGGCGTATGAGGGATATCTCGAAACTCTGCGCGCACCTGTTGAAATTGCGAAAAGACTCGGTACACCGAATTTCTATTGTGTTGAAGCAAATGCCTTTGCAAAACATAATGCAGCTGCAGGAATAGAGATGCCGGTGCTTGAAATATGCCCGGGAAATTCCGATATACTTGTTCCCATATTCCGAGGAACAGCAAAATCCTTTGATGCAAAGCGTTGGGGAACATACGTTGCTCATGCATGGTACGGCGGTCTTCGCCATGATGATCCGCTT
This sequence comes from Clostridia bacterium, assembly GCA_017502065.1. GTDB lineage: Bacteria > Bacillota > Clostridia > RUG12999 > RUG12999 > RGIG4103. The sequence goes on from JAFVVU010000075.1 coordinate 415, forward strand.
AAAATGAAGAGACTTGAGCTTACATACAAATATGCATATCTTGCAGGTTCAAGTATGTTTGTTCTTGAAAACGGAGATAAAAAAGTCCGCAGCTATGGAATGGAGCTTGATGCAGATTCGGAGGTCTGCGAAAACTACAGAAGAGTTCTTACCTTGATGCATGATATTATAAAGAAAGACGCGCGACCTGCAGGCGGGCCGAAAGTCAAAGTCGGATTTGTATCCGGTCTCTATGACGGTTGGGCAGGAAAATGGGGCAGAAGCTGTCTCTATAACCAGTTTCATAGCGAGGAATGGGGCTATAGCGACCCCGAATATTCATGGAAGATGCTCTTTGAGCTTAACGAAAAGAGAAGCTGGTCAGAACCGGAAAACTACGGCGATTATGACACATCATCAACACCTGCCTACGGTCAGTTCAATATTGTACCGATTGAAGCAGATGTTGACCACCTTTCCGAATATGATTATCTCATCTTCCTCGGTTGGAACACAATGACGGAAGAGAATATGGAAAAGCTCACGGAATATGTACGTCGCGGCGGTCACCTCATAATGAGTGCGGCCCACCTCAACACACAGACAAAGAGAAACGGCGAATATATCCCGATAGCAGATGAAATGATAGAAGAGCTTTTCGGATGCCGCCACTTCGGGGAAATAAAAAGAACCGTAAACGGAGTGAAGTTCCGTTTCGATTCTCTTGATGAACGTGTTAAATATCCGAGATACCTTGCAGGCGGATGTGATGCAATGTTCAGCGCAGGTTATGCAGATTATCTTCGTTTTGCAACCTGCTCGGGAAAGACTATTGCATATCTCACGGATGGCTTTACAGAAAAGATGTATGATATGCCGGCTGTAATTGAGAATAAACTCGGTAAGGGCGTTGCAACTCTCTTCACAAGCATAAACTACCCGGGAAATCAGGCGGTATACTTCACTTACCGTGCAATAGTCCGCGAGATTATCTCCGCAAGCTCGCGCGAGTGCGACATCAAGGTTGTGGGCAGTGACCGTGTTCGTTGGTCGGTATACGAAGGGAATAAAGTATATCTCCTTAACACCGATTATGATGTGCCGGCTACAGTAAAAGTAATATATGGCGACAAGGAAGAATTGATCACACTCGATTCTCTCGAACTTCGCAGTATACAACTGTAAAAAACTACAGTGAATATAAAATTAAAACAGGAGGAATTTAAAATGAAAAGACTATTATCAGCAATTTTAACCCTCGCATTAGTTTTATCCCTTATCCCTGCAGTATTCGCAGAAGATGTAGCGCCGAAAGAACAGTTGTTTGATTTTATGGATTCCGGTAATGCCAATCACACGTTTTTTATCAACGAAACAAAAGTTGGAGAGTCCCAATACGCAGACTTTGTTGAATATAAAGTGATTGACGGAGTGAAGTATTATATAAACCCGAAATTTACGGATTATAACGGCGGTCGTATATGGAAAATATTTGAAGTCCCGGATACAATGGTAAAAGCTGCAGCAAATACACTTAATATCGGTTGGTACAGTCAGGGTGGTTTTGTATTGAGCTGTGCTTCCACTAAGTTGAATTGTAACGATCCCGTTTCTATTGCTATTGAGCCTCAGGATACAGGTTTCTACGTTCCGGAAATGTATGTTTACACCGGATCTATGACAGCGGGAACATTTGGTCTGTGGCTCACGAGAGGAGAGCAAGGAAAAACTCTTACAACCGATTATATGAATGATAACAACAAAGTTGCAGCTGCGCAGAAAAACTTCGGTGCTTCAATGTGGATATATAACGGAACGAAAATAATATATACAACAAAAGGCGAGGACATTATAGCAGCTTTAGACCCGAACAATCGAAATTTCAGACTTAATCATATTAAATTGATACCGGTTAACAATCCTTTGTTTGAAATTGAAGCAAATGATTCAAAAGAAAATATTATTCTCGATGTGGAATCAAATGCAGAGGTTTTAATATCAAGTACCACAGTTTCTGGCACAGCAGATATAAACAAATATGAAGGTACGAATGTGAACTATGTTGAAACTGCAATTTCCATGCCTATTGCAGGTGGATTTGTCGAATATAAATCCTCCGACGAGAATGTTGCAACTGTTGATGCAACCGGAAAAATCACAGCTGTTGGTGGCGGAACGGCAAAAATCTATGCTCAGTCACCCGATGGACTTGTAAAGTCAAATGAAATTGAAATCACGGTTACAGCACCTTCAACTGAAGACGAAGCACTCACAAATGCATTTGAAGTAAATAAAGAAGAACTCAAAGAATACGTCGCACCGAGTGTTGTATCGGTAAGCGCAGGCGGCTCTGTAATCACACCCGAAAAGAACGCTGACGGCTCATATGATATCGAAGCTGCAGAAGAAAATACCGAAGGTGCAAAGTTCCTCTATTGGGCAAAGGGGCTTAAAGCAAACAAGAAAATAGTTTCATTCTCAAA
>JAFVVU010000076.1 GCA_017502065.1 Clostridia bacterium
GCAGCAGTTTCTATTCCCATTGACAGTGATCTGCTTGATGCTGCATCCCCTGTTGAGTAGCCTGTTGGTTCGAAGTAAAATTCGTAATGTGCCCAGCTGGTTGTGATTGTCGGCCAGCCTGCACCACCAGCTTTGCCGTCCCACTTACTAACACTTGCACTTGTAGCAGCCGAGCTCTGTAATTTCATTGTGCCGGCTGTGTCTGCTTTTGCATCAAAGGAAACTTTGTAAATACCAAGCTCTACGGTATGTGCCGGTGTACGTGCTTCACCTGCTGTTACTTTAAGAACATTACCGTATACCGGATCGGTTGTAAGCTCTACAGCACCTGTAGATGATTTGCCCCAGTTTGTTTCAGCAAAACCATCTGCCACTGCGTAATCTTCCATATCTTCATCAACTTTTGTAACCATTGTGTAGTCAGCAAATTCAGCTGTGATTGCTGTATCGGCATTTAAAGTTACGTCATATGTGCTTACATAGTTATTTAAAGTAGCGTCCCATGTTTTTGTTGCATTTGCTGTAACGTCTGTACCGTTAACTTTTAAAGCTTTAAGGTAGCTTGTGCTTGTCGGAGTTAATGTAAGTGTTTTTGTTTCTCCTACTCCGGCAAGGTCGTCAACACCTGTCATTGTACCGTTACCTGTAACTGTTTTTGCAACCGCTACAGCCGGTTCTTCGTGTGTTAAAGAAACATTGTCAACATAACCATAAACAGCTGATGTATCATTGCCATCTGTTTTTATAATTACATTAAAGGAAGAAGTAGTAATATCTTCCTTATTCAGTGTATTCAGTGTAACCGGTGCTGTAATGTGAAGCCATGTGTTAAGCGGAAGTTTAGTGAAAGTTAATGTAGCAGATGTTGAAGTAGCAGTTATATCTTCCATTCCTGCTGCTGTTGCTGTTCCTGTTCCCCATGTAAGGTTACCTGCAGATGTTGCATTAGCCATCTGGAACTGAAGATACCCATAATCAACACTTTCTGAGTCTGTTCCATACTTTCTACTCAAGTACACATCTGCAGATGCAACATATTCTCTGCCGGTTACCGTAGTGAATTTTGTTGAACGGAGCTCTGCATTTGCGCCTGTTGAAGCAAGCTGCATAACATTGTTTCCGTTCTGAGCAACAATTTTTGACAGTGCATTATTTGCAGCAGCACTTGAACCGCCAAACTGAGTTTCATTGTTTGTGCCTGTCAAATCTGTGCCATCAGCAAAGTTTGTCATATCGCCATAAGCAATATTTTCAACTGTCATTGTGGCTGCCATTGCCGGCACTGCGAATAATGTAAGAACCATCATAAGCGCAAGTGCCATTGATAAAACTTTTTTCATTTTGCCATTCTCCTTTATAAAATATTTTTTTATTATAATATAAAATTATAATACAATTTTATTATATCACACCCAAAAACACATTCCCATATACTTTTGTTCGCAAAAAATGTGTTTTTGTTCATGTGTTGATATCAAAAACTTTGTGCAAATGAGATGCGAATTGCGAAAGCAGCTTTTGCCGCTTCCGCATCCGCAAAAAGAAGAGGAACAGAATCTCCTCATGTGAGGAGTGAATATATCAATATAAGTTAAGGATTCTGTTCATGATAACCGCCGCTTCCGCTCTTGTGATGTTACCAAGCGGATTTACTGTTCCATCCGGATTACCCTTTACTATTCCTTCATCAACCATTGATGCAATATGTTCTGCCGCATAATCGGCAATGATACCATTATCGGTAAATCCGCCGAGGATTCTTGTGCTGTCGGCAACACCGATCTTGGATTGCTGTTTAAGTGCACGAGCACAGATTGTCATTGCATCCTGACGGGAAATACCTTCTTCCGGATTATACACTCCCCCGCCGCTTCCAAGCAGTATTCCTGCTTTTCTGCCGGCAAGAATTGCATCTGCATAGAAAGCGTTCGGGTCAACATCCGAGAACTGCTGCGTACCGCTTGTGTTGTCAATTTCGAGTGTGTTCATAAGGAAATATGCAAATTCACCACGTGTGATGTTTCGTTCCGGAGAGAACGCGTTTGCACCTGTATCATTTACGATACCCAGCTGACCGAGAAGCTCGATTGCATCTTTTGCCCAGTCTACTGTGCCGAGGTCATCATATTTCGGAAGAGCAAGAGCATTTACATCAAGCTCGTTATTCGGTTTTATTTTATACAGAATTGTCTGGAACTTTTCAAGGTTAACTGTAAATACAGAGCCTTCGCTGCTGATTTCTTTCGCATCACCGTTGATTACTGCTGTCGTAAATCCTTCCGGTTTTACCTTGCCGTTATAGCTTGCAAGGTCAATTTCAGCAGTTACGGGTTCAAGACTCATATTTCTTACCACCATATAGATTTCGCCGTCTTTAAGCCAGCTGTAATAATGATAATCTTTTGCAGTGAGGCTTTCATTATATTTCGGC
>JAFVVU010000077.1 GCA_017502065.1 Clostridia bacterium
CCATTCCTGTGCTTATATCCTCTTCGTATTTTCCCGAACCGTGATGCTTACTTTGACCAACAAGCAGACCGGGATAGGTTGTTTTCATAATAAAGGTTTCGTTTGCAATTTCTGATTTTTTATAATCGGTATCGTGACTGAAAACCGAGCTGAAAATTTCTTTGTTTTTATTCTGTACGGACTTGTCAAAATCCTCTTTTCCGAGCCGTTCATAATAAAGTTTATTGAAAATAAGGTTAAGATTGTTCATTCTGTTCCTCCTTATTTACATACATAAAGAACTTCGTTGCATATCTTATTGCCGCAAGAGCATCAAGAAACTCTTCTTTTAGGTCGGGGCTTTCATTTTCATATACATATTCAAGCACTTTTCCGGCCGCCCATCTTTTGCCCGATATACAGTAATATGCTGCCGAAACCACTTTTCTGCGGTCAACAGTTGCATCGCCCTTTTCAGAAAAATATGCAACCGCCGAACGAAGCGTTCCCGATATTATTGCCGCACCAAGCTCCGCAACAACATCAATAAACGTGGCTTCAATTTTACCACCCGATTCTATTTCGCATTCAGTAATTGCCCGGCGCGCAACGGGAATCCAGTTTTTTATCCGCTTTTTAGACATTTGATGTGTCCTCCCCCAGCTTTGTGATTTGCGCAAATCCGCAGCCTGTTGAAGTGTTTCCGCCAATCTGCACTATTTCAGGCATTGCCATTTCCGGAATGTCGTCCGGGCAAAGCACGCCAAAGCAAAACACACTTTCATGAGGGATTCTTTCTTCATACCACAAACCGCCGCCCGCTTTTCCTTCTTTAAGTCTTGTGCGCGAAAATACCGGCAGGTCATAGCCGTCAAAGGTTCTGGCAACTGCAAAACGCTCGCCAAGCACATCGCTGAGCTTTTCAAGAAGAGCAAGCACCTCGCCGGAAAGCTTTCCTGTCGGCTCTCCTTCCACCAGAATATCCTCTTCTGCATTTGTAAGAAACTCATATTCGCCAAAATCAACATCGGGAATGTTATCTATTCCGTAATGATTATTACCGAATACCGAAAGGCGCTCCAGATAATGATTTACAGAAGCTATGCTGACTGTAGGTAAAAACGGGAATTTACTGCTTTTATATACTCTCAGCGGACGTGAAATAAATATTCCGTCAAGAAATTTATGTGTGCCGGCACCACCTGTTGTAATGCCACCCTCCGCACCGAAAATTTCTTTTATTGCCGCTTCGTCTGTCATCTGCGCATACGCCGTACGAAGTGCGCCCTTGATGCTTGTTGAATAGATGATGGGATAGCCGGTAACCTCATCTTTTGCAACCTCACGGTCCACAATGCTGTAGTTTGCTTCGCCTGTTCCCACATGCATATTTGTTATACACTTTATTTTATAAAACACTGTTTTCATTGTTCATCCTCCGGTTTTGAAACCACTATATTATAGCCGGCGGTGCGCGCATCCGGATTTTCAAATATTGCCGCCGCATCTATGCCGGGTTTGGGGATAAAAATGCTTCCTGCCGCTACGGTTCTGTATAAGGTTTCTTCCTTTTTTACCTTGCCGTAATTTGTTGAAAATCCACGGTATTCCCTTGTTTTTACAACAGCGAAAAGCATATCTTTATATATATCTCTTTTTATAAAAGAATCGCCAAAACAATATATTTCGCCAGGATTAAGAAGTCGCCCGATTTTTTCTGTAATGGTGTTTCCCTGAGGTATAAAGCTTACGGAAAACACCGATTTCTTTTGTCCCATAAACACAACTGTATTTTCAGGAGCTGCACCATCTTCAAGCGTTGCATACACACCAAACGAAAATCCCGGTTTCATTCCGACATACTGTCTTCTGAAAAAAACATCTTCCTTCATAAAAGAGTTTCTTCCATTTCTTGATTCAAACAAAAATATGTCATTATCTTCAAAAATCTTTCCGTCGGAAAGACGCATATATCCTGAAAAAACGCCGTTTTTTGAATTATATTCACCGGTGTACAGATATTCCCCGTCGGGAGTTTTTACGGCTTTATATTCACGAAACGGACTGTAGGTTTTTTCGCCGTATTTGTGATAAAACGGCGCCGGAACAAGAAAATCTTCACCATTTATTATAAATAGGGGCGAAATTTCTTTTATCAAGCCAAAGTTTTGCCCTTCTTTTCCAAAACAAAAGCTTTCCGGACCCACCGCCACGGCATTTTTCCTCTTATCCTCGTCGGTATATTTTGAAAAATCTGTCTTTTTAACCGGAAGAAGCACGTACCTCAGCATCCCCATAATAGTTGAGCCTGCGGGTGTTTTTTCACTTTTTGCATAATATTTGCTGTTTACCTGACCGCTGTTTTCGTCGCCCGGGAACTTAAAGCTCCTTTCATTACCGAAAAAATAGGGTTCCTGCGGCGTTATTTTTACCAGATACTGTTTCACGCTGCATCCGCCTCCTTTTCGGTAAAGAATTTTATTATACGGAGTAAATATACAAGTGCCTGAACACGGTCCTCAACAATACCGTCCTCGGTTATTGCTCTTATTTCCAGCCCGGACTGCAAATCTGCATATATTCCGGATACATGCTTGTTCCAGAAATCATTTTTTGTTGCCGCAAAGAAGTTACTGAACAGATTTGTTATGCTTTGCTTATCAGTGCACTGCTCAAAAAGCTCCGCATTTTTTGCAATGTCACTTGCTTCCGAAAGAAACACAAATGATTCCCCTTCTTTTACAGGGCGTTCTGCCGATTCCTGCAAATCCATTATTTTGCCGATACAGTCGTTTGATGCAAAAATGCTGTCCGTCTGACCGGAGTTTTTGCGCACGCTGATTGCAACGCCGTTCTTCCTTGTTTTTGCCACATCAAAAAGGAGATGTGCCGATTCATCAAGCGACTCGCCCAGCTTGTATTTATAATATGCAATGGCTATCCCGAACGAAAGCGTTGACTGTACATTATATTTACGGAAATTTTCCATATACATTTCGTTGGCACGGCGCGTAAATTCAAAAAGCCCTTTACCGTCGCGGCTTTCACACGGGAGAATTGCAAGAAGGTCATCGCCTCCGGAATAAATTGTTACGCCGCTATATTCTTCAACAAGCTTTGCAATTTGTGCACAGTGTGCAAGACAGTCCTTTGAAAATGATTTTTGCGCTACAGCATCAAGATTTCCTATTATTCTGTTAGTATTATCCCCGTCACTGCGGACAATTGCATAATATCTGTATTTCTTTTTGCCTGTGCCGGTTCTTACAATATCTTCAATGGTTTTAATTGTTGCCTGCTCTGTACGAAGCTGAAAATTTTCAAAATCCGCCGCAATCTTTTTTATTGCGCTGTTGCGGCTGTATTCCTGATCTTCACTGCCCACAAAAAGCGACATGAGCGGATTTTTCTTCTCACAAAAAACATATGGCGCCGCAAGCTCAAGACAGTCAAGCACACGTCCGCTTTCAGCAAGTGGGTTTTCCGCTTCAAATTCTGCAGCGGAAAGCAGGATATATTCTTTAAGATAATCACTGTCTATCCCCATTATCTGTCCTGTTTTTTCAAGCACCGTGTTTTTCACTTCGTCAAACTGTGCAATATCAAAATCTCCCGGAACAAAAACTATTCTGTCGTGGAAAAGACCTATTCCGTCATTCTTTGAAAGCATCAGGTCGTCCGGATTATAATAAGGTGCAATAATGTTTTCTTTCGGCACGCCTTTTTCCACAAGCGTTTCACAAACGGTTTTTGAAATCAGCGAAAACATATAGCTTGACGCCCAGAGTGCCGCCAGTGTTTCCGCCATATTGATGGTTTCAAATACAGGGCCTATGGTTACTCCGATATATTTATTCATCTGCCGGCGCTCCTTCCGCAACATTAAGTACAAGCTTTGCCGAGCCGGAAAACTCGTCCGCTTTGTTTCCCTGATAAAATTTCTGCAGTTTTCCTTTGTTTTCCTCAAAATACTGTGCAAATCCGCACAAAAATTTTTTAGGATCAAAGGTTTTTGGTGTGGATAAATGCGGACAGTCTTCACAAATCTTTATTTTATCTTCCATGTCTTTACAGCGCTTATATCTTTCAAAGGTTTCTTCATCAAGAAATACAAAGTTTTTGCCCAGCATCTGTTTATATGTATCTTCAACAAATATATAAATTCTGTTCTTGTAAAGTCTTATGCTTACGGGCGAACGGAATTTTTCAATTTTATTAATTTCTTTTGTGTTTTCATCAAAGCTGTAAAATCTTATTTTTGCTATTGACCCGTCAGGTTTA
>JAFVVU010000078.1 GCA_017502065.1 Clostridia bacterium
ATCCGGAAATTGAATTTGACGACTGGTATATTGATATAATGACAGCAAAACTCGTTGACGAAAAAAGAAGAAAAGACTTTAAAGTTCTTGTACTTCCGAACCTCTACGGCGATATTCTTACAGATGAAGCTGCTGAATTCCAGGGTGGTGTAGGTACAGCAGGCAGCTCAAACATTGGTAAAAGATATGCAATGTTTGAAGCAATTCACGGCTCCGCTCCGCGTATGGTAAAAGAAGGCAGAGCACAGTATGCCGACCCGTGCAGTATGCTCCGTGCATGTGTAATGCTTCTTGAACATATCGGCGAAATTGAGCTTGCCGGCAAACTTGAAAAAGCACTTGACTACTGTATGTTTGAAAATAAAAAGGTTGTAATCACAGGCCGAGCAGACGGCGCAACAAGCCGCGAATTCGGCGACTTTGTACTTGAAACAATCAAATCAATGTAAGGGAGGGCAAATGTATGCCCGATGAAAAAATGGTTTCTCCTGCGGTAATACGAAGACTGCCGCGTTACTACAGATACTTAAGTGAACTTATGGCGGAAGGAATAACAAGAATTTCTTCCAAAGAGCTCAGTGAAAGAATGCAGGTAACTGCATCACAGATAAGACAGGACCTTAACTGTTTTGGAGGATTCGGTCAGCAGGGGTTTGGCTATAACGTTGAAAATCTGTATAGCGAAATTGCAAAAATAATGGGGATTGACGGCGGCAGAACAATTGTAATTGTTGGTGTCGGCAACCTTGGCAGAGCCCTTGCGGGATATGATAAGTTTGCAAAACGCGGATTTAAGCTTATGGCGCTTTTTGATAATAATCCGAGCGTAATAGGAACACAGGTTAACGGATATATAGTTCAGGATGCAAAGCTTCTTCCGGAATATGTCCGTGGAAATAAAATTGACGTGTGTGCGGTAACAATCCCGAAAATGCAGGCGCAGGGCGTTGTTGACAAGCTTGTAGCCGCAGGGATAAAAGGGATATGGAACTTCTCGCATTGCGAGCTTTCAATTCCTGATTCCGTTGCGCTTGAAAATGTGCATATGTCTGACAGCCTTATGACCCTTTCGTGTAAAATAAGCAGAATTGAAAAGTAAGAACCTCACCCGACATAAGCAATCAAAGATTGCTGTCGGGTCCCGAGAACCTTGTTACTTACGTAAGATATAAAAAACGGATGCAAAAGCATCCGTTTTTTGTGTGGAAATGAATTGACAACTTGCGTTGTCATGAATTGGCTTTGCCATTAATTGTTGCTAACGCAACATGAATTGAGTTGCCAATGCACCGAAAGGTGCAATTCATGTGCCGTAGGCACAATTCACGAAAGATGCATTCTTTCAATTCATGCCGCAGACAATTCATTATTAAAAAAGCGACCGACGGGTCGCTTTTTTAATATAGTATGTTGATATATTGCCCCTTCTCTTTAAAAACGCTTTCATCCATGTCGGAACAAACTCTGTACAAAAATTTTGGTGCCGGCGTTCCGCCGCCAAAATCATCGCCGCTTCGCACGATGATTTTATCACACATGCAAATTCCGTGCACCGCATCGGACGAACAAAGAATTTCATTTACTTTCATACAGTTTTTATCCATTTCGAAAGCGAAATATCCGCCGTCCTCCGGCAGATATATACCGCCGCCGAGAAGCTCGTGATACTGCATTATCCGAACAAAATCCCGGTGCGAGCGAAGCACATATCCGCTATGCTTTTGTGCAAAATCATTGTAGA
>JAFVVU010000079.1 GCA_017502065.1 Clostridia bacterium
CGGCGCAGGCCAGAAAGCAACCGCAGCTGCGATTGAGCTTTTGAAAGCTGCCGGAGTAAAAACCAAGGTTCTTTCCCTTTCCGGTGCAAAAGACCCGGATGAATATATCAAAAAAATGGGGGCAAGCGCCTTTGAAAGTCTTATTTTCTCTTCCGAAAATGCTACATTGTATAAAATAAGCAAATTAAAGCAACAATACAATATTGACAATATAGAAGAAAAAATAGAATTAACAAATAAAATGGCTGAAATTTTTGCCGGTATTGAAAATACAATTGAACGCGAATTCCTTATGAAAGAGGTATCTGTTCAGCTTGGTATAAGTTTTGAATCAATTGATGCACAAGTAAAACTTATTATGAAAAATAATGCTTCAAAGCAAGCTGAAAAAGAGTTTCATGACCAGAGCAAAAAGGACAAACAACGTTTTACAAGTGAAAATACTGAATTTATGTCGGAATGCAAGCTTATTTCACTTATGTTTGCACATCCCGCAGTATATAACGATTTAAAAGATAAAATTTCCGATGACTTTTTTAAAGTTAAAGGATGCAGTGAGCTTTTAAAACAGCTTCGCAGCGCTAAACAAAAAGGGGTAAATATTGATATTGCAACTGCAATATCTTCCGTATCACCCGAATATTCGGACAAGCTTTCGTACGCTATTCTTAAAGAACAGCCGTACACCAATCCGATTAAAGCGGCAGCGGAAATATATAACTCAATTCTTCAGCGTAAGGCAAGTCCGGAAAAAGATATTACTTCACCTGAAGAGCTGAGCAAAATCATTGATATGATTAAAAAGCAAAAAAACAAATGATGCACCATTTGGGAGGTTAATTGAATGGAAGCTATTGATATCAAGGTCCAGGCAATAAAAAATCTGTTTGAACTCGGTAAAAAGAAAGGCGTTCTTTCATACAAAGAAGTTGAAGATGCCCTTTGCGAACACGAGCTTTCTTCAGAAGAAATGGAAAATGTCTACGAGGAACTTGAAAATGCAGGCGTTGAAATCGTTAACGACCTTAACAAAGAGCTTGAAGAAATTCAGCTCAGTGGCGAAGAAAAAATTGATTTGACTTTGCCGGAAGGTATTGGCGTTGACGATCCTGTAAGAATGTATTTAAAAGAAATCGGTAAAGTTCCACTTCTTACTACCGATGAAGAAAATGAACTTGCACAGCGCATGTCCGAAGGCGATGCTCAGGCAAGAAAACGTCTTGCAGAAGCCAATCTTCGTCTTGTTGTAAGTATTGCAAAACGTTATGTTGGACGTGGAATGATGTTTCTTGACCTTATTCAGGAAGGAAACTTAGGTCTTATTAAAGCTGTAGAAAAATTTGACCATAACAAAGGATATAAGTTTTCAACATATGCAACATGGTGGATTCGTCAGGCAATCACTCGTGCAATTGCTGACCAGGCAAGAACAATCCGTATTCCTGTTCATATGGTTGAAACTATCAATAAACTTATAAGAGAATCAAGAAGACTCCTTCAGGAACTTGGCAGAGAACCCACCGCTGAAGAGCTTGCAAAAGAACTTAACATGACATATGATAAAGTTCGTGAAATTATGAAAATTGCACAAGAACCGGTATCTCTTGAAACTCCTATCGGCGAAGAGGAAGACAGTCATCTTGGCGACTTTATCCCCGATGAAGATGCTCCCGCTCCTGCAGAAGCCGCATCATACATGTTCCTTCGTGAGCAGCTTACAGATGTTCTTGATACACTCACA
>JAFVVU010000080.1 GCA_017502065.1 Clostridia bacterium
AGTGCACTGTGGGATTGTCTTGATGGACTATTTTACGGCGAAGGAGAATATAAGGTGAAAATATACGGATACAATTCTCTGAAAGGAGAATTGAAAGAATATTGCCATGAGATATTGGAAGTTTTTGATGATGTGCATAAAGAAACGCCAAATGTAACCTTTGAAATTATTTCATAACCTTGACAATAATTTTCCAGAGTAGTAAAATATATTTATATTTTTAATTGGAGGCAAAGACTATGGCAAAAGGTAATATTGCGGTACATACCGAGAACATTTTTCCTGTTATAAAGCAGTGGCTTTATTCAGACAAGGATATATTTGCACGTGAGCTTGTTTCGAACGGGTGTGATGCTATTTCCAAACGTAAAAAGCTTGTGCTTGATGGAGAAGCTAAAGCTCCTGAAAAGTTTGAAATTAAGGTTACTGTTGATAAACCCAATAAAAAGCTTATTTTCAGTGATAACGGACTTGGAATGACAGCTGAAGAGATTGAAAAATACATTACTCAGGTGGCATTTTCCGGTGCAGAGGATTTCCTCAGCAAATATAAAGACGACAAAACAACATCTATCATCGGTCATTTCGGGCTTGGGTTTTATTCGGCGTTTATGGTGGGCGATACTGTAGAAATCGAAAGTCTTTCATATAAAGACGGCGCAAAACCTGCAAAATGGAGCTGCGACGGCGGCACGGAATATGAAATCGGTGAAGGTAGCCGAACTGAGGTAGGTACGGACATTATCCTTAACGTAGGCAAGGATAATGAAGAGTTTCTTGACTATTCAAGAATAAGCGGAATTTTGTATAAATACTGCTATTTCCTGCCTGTTTACATTTATGTGATAAATGCAGAGGATGAAAAATCTGGCGACAAACCGTTTAACGACAAAGAACCGCTCTGGCTTAAAAAGCCGTCCGAATGCACGGAAGAAGAGTATAAAGAATTCTATACAAAAGTGTTTATGGATATGGATGCGCCACTCTTCTGGATTCACCTTAATGTAGATTTTCCGTTTAACTTAAAAGGCATCATCTATTTCCCGAAACTCAAACACGAAGCAAGCGGTCTTGAAGGCCAGATTAAGTTGTATAATAATCAGGTATTTGTTGCGGATAACATTAAAGAAGTTATTCCCGAATATCTTATGATGCTTCGTGGATGTATTGACTGTCCGGACCTGCCGCTTAACGTATCAAGAAGCTTTTTGCAGAATGACGGATATGTTAAAAAGGTGTCCGCACATATTATCAAAAAAGTTTGCGACAAGCTTACCGGAATGTTCAATACTGAACGTGAAACACTTGAAAAATACTGGGATGACATCAGTCCGTTTGTGAAATACGGCAGCATGAGAGATGAAAGCTTTTATGAAAAAGTGAAAGATATTGTAATGCTGAAAACCACAAAAGGCGAGTATAAAACTGTTACGGAATATCTTGAAGGAGCGGATGAAAAGCATAAGAACATCATTTATTATGCTACAAATACGGATGTTCAGGCACAGTATATTGATATGTATGAACAGGATGGGGTAGAGGTTGTTACATTCCCGCTTGCGATAGATACACACTTTATGAGCTTCTGCGAGTTTAAAAACCGTGATATAAGATTTAAACGAGTGGATTCTGAAATCACATCAGGAACAGAAACCGACAAGGAAGTGGCTGAAAAGCTTACAAAGCTGTTTAAAGACAGCATCGGAGATGACAAACTTATTGTTGAATGCCGCGACCTTAAAACAACGGATCTGCCGGCAATTATCAATATGTCGGAGGAGGCAAGACGCCTTAATGAGATGAGTATTCTTATGGGAGGTAATATGCCGGAAATTCCTGATGAGAAAAAGCTTATTGTAAATACAGGATGCGCTATTACTGCATCCCTTTCCGCAAGCGAGGACGAGGAATATAACAAGCTTGTATGTAACTATATTTATGACCTTGCAAGCCTTGCACATGCACCGCTTACAAGCGATCAGATGAAAGAATTCCTTGATCGTTCGGCGAAAATTCTTGAACGAATGAAATGAGTAAAATGACCGCATCTTTTGATGCGGTCTTCTTTTTTTGCATTTAAAAATAGTAAA
>JAFVVU010000081.1 GCA_017502065.1 Clostridia bacterium
GCCAGCGCGAAATTGTGCATTTCCAGCGTTTCGGTGAAGCTCTTGACAGACTTCAGCAAAAACGCTGCATGACAAATTCGAAGAAATAATTAAAAAAGTCCACCTTAAAGGTGGACTTTTTATTATGTTTATTCTTCTGCCGGATAGCATATCAGACATGGCTTATATCCGGCATTTATAGCCTCATGTAATGTCAGTTCGGTCAAGTTATTTTTATACTTAACAATAATACAATGTTTTCGGTGATACTTTTTACCGGATGATGTTATATAATAGGCGCGACCTGACGTTTCAGGAGCGGATAAATCACCTGATACAGATTTTGCCGGCTTTATGCCATGGGAACCAATCGTAACAAATAAAACTGATAACAATGATATCAGTGCCATAACGGAAACTAACAATTTCCATTTTTTTATTATAAAGAGTTTGAGTTTAAATCTAATTCCGGGATTCTTAATATAAAATGAGAATTCATTTGCAAATTCTTCTTTTTTTATGTCAGAATACCCCACTCTGCCATTTATAAAATTAGGATCGCTGATGTGTCCGAGTTCATGCCGTAAAAGGACGCACTTATCCTCATCGGAAGAATCGGTGTGTAAAAATACAAATCTCAGGTTGTTTTTTATATATATGAAAGAGTCATGTTGCTGGGTTTCATTTTCAATCCCTAATCTTTGTATAAGTTCAGTCACAGGTTCTGAATTGGAATGTTTCTTATACTCAATAATTGTAAACTGACAAGATTCAACAATGTGTTGTAAATCAACGTAATTATCCAATGAGTAATATTTATGTTTAAGCAGTGTTTTGAGTGCTATATTCTTTGGTGAGATATTTGTCATTGTTATCCTTTTTTTATTTTGTCAACTATATTCATAATGGTTTTTTCTTCTTCTGTTAAAGGCTTGCCGGAAGTTATACTTCCGTATGCGGCGATAATAGCCTCTTCAAAAACTTCAGGATGAAGACGTCTGTATTCGGTTTCGGCAACGGAGGATACAGCGTGTTTTCCGAGTTCGTCAAGCGAATTGTACATTTGTATAAAATCCAGCAGCTTATCATCAATGATGACAGGATGTTCATTCAAGGTATAAATATCAAGTTCTTTTAAAATTTTACTTACCATACCGTAATTAGATACAGACACCCCGTTTTTTAAGATAAAATTAATCGTTGTGCGCGGAATATTTGTATGCTTTGAAAAATTTTCTATAGTATTAAATTTTTCTTTTATTCTTTTGCGAATCAGGTCTTTATATAAATCCAATAAAATCACTTCCTCTGTTTATATTGTATAACACATTGTCAATTTCGTCAATAAAATAAATAAAAATGATTGACAAATTGCCGGTTTCTGATATAATTATAGACAATATAATATACATTTATATAAAATATGACAATATATTGTACAATATAAATTTTCATATTAAAAAAATAGTAAATTTTTGACAACTTTCGTGTAAAATTATTATGTTTGTGGTACAATAGTAATATAAAGATAGAGAGGAAGTTGTCCAATGATTAAAATTATAACAGATGATTTGGTTGAAAAATTTAAAGATTTTTTAATCAATGAAGAAAAAGCTTCTGCTACGCTGGAAAAATATATGCGTGATATTAAAGCTTTCAGACAGTGGATTGCGGGCTCTGAGCTTGATAAGAGAAGAGTGCTTGAATATAAAGAGCATTTAATAAGCAAGTTTGCTCCTGCATCTGTTAATTCCGTTTTATCTTCGCTAAACAGTTTTTTTGAATTTAATAATTGGCATGATATGAAAGTTAAAATGCTCAAAATTCAAAAACAGATTTTTGCGCGAAAAGATAAAGAACTTTCCAAAGCTGAATATGAAAGGTTGCTTGATGCTGCACAGAAAAAGAGCAACGAAAAGTTGTACCTGCTGATGCAAACGATATGTTCAAGCGGAATAAGGGTATCAGAATTACAACATATAACAGTTGAGGCGGTAAAACAAAGGCAGGCAACTATCAACTGTAAAGGTAAAATGAGAATTATAATATTGCCCGGAGAGCTTTGCAGAATGCTCACAGAATACGCGAAAACCCAAAATATAACAAGCGGCGCCGTGTTTATTACAAAAACAGGAAAACCACTTGACAGAAGTACTATATGGAAAATGATGAAAGCACTTTGTGAAAGTGCAAAAGTATCTAAAGATAAAGTGTTTCCACATAATTTAAGACATCTTTTCGCACGCACTTTTTACACACTACAAAAAGATATTGTAAGACTTGCAGACATTCTAGGACATTCAAGCGTAAACACTACACGTATATATACAATGGAAACAGGTGAAATACACCGCAGACAAGTTCAGAAATTAGGACTTTTAAGGATATAAAAATACCACATAATCGAAATTATGTTGCACGACACAAAGAATCTGACACCAAAAGGAATTAAGTTATAGCATGATACACACATATTTTTCTAAAAAAAGGCATAATTTTAAGACCGGTTATTGTTAGTTTTGTAAAACCGGTCTGCTTTGCTATGCCTTTTTTAAGGCAAATTGATGGTTTTTTTATAAAAAAACTGTAAATCATTGACAAACCTTCCTTATCATGCTATAATATGTACGCTGTTAATATTTGAAATTGGTTATAAAATACCACATAATTTCGATTATGTTGTACGGCACATTTTTTTTGACGTTGCTTGTAATGAACATTACATAACCCCAACACGGGATAGGTTTTGGATGAAAGGGATGAATTAAAATGGACAGGGTTGATGCAGCCGGCAAGAAAAAAGCAATCATTGCAACAACTTGGGGATACCTTTTAGAAACCGGACTCTCGAATGCTTCTGTCGGAGACTTGTGCAGAGAAGTAAAACTTTCACAAAGCAGTCTTTATTACTGGTTTGAAAACAAGGACGATATCTGGATAAGCGCCGGTAAGTACGGATTATCTAAAGTTGTTGATGCACTATTCACATTTACTCTTAACCACACGGATAACGTGCAGAAGTATTTTGATACGCTTTTGGATGAGGTTGAAAAGTATAAGTATGAGCTTCGGCTGGCACTTCAGATAACAACAAGTCCGGTATTCGGCAAACGTATGAGGGATAAGTCAAAAGATTTCAGGCTTCTTTATGAAACTTATGCAAACAAACTGATTTCTATTTTCAACTGTACTTATCTGCAGGCGGAAACATTTATTTATTCTATCATAGCTTATGTAATTGACTATGCTATATGGGATGACAGAGATAAAACTCAGATGCTACTTGATAATCTTCGCACCAGAATAAACAGCAACCTTGGTATTTAGTAAAATTTTTAGAAACGGACGATGCATTTTGATAGATAATAACAACACAATATGGTTAATATGGGGAATAATTCTGGCGATACTGCTATTTTTTCCTGTATTGATAGCTTTTATAATGGGAGTTAT
Organism: Clostridia bacterium; assembly: GCA_017502065.1. GTDB lineage: Bacteria > Bacillota > Clostridia > RUG12999 > RUG12999 > RGIG4103. The sequence continues at coordinate 3,433 of JAFVVU010000081.1, forward strand.
TGTGCCCTTTAATGAAACCAGAGATTTTATAAAAATGGAAATGAACAGAGCATCAGGAAGAAAGTACAGATATTGGAAGAAAGAGCTCAGAAATTTGTATCTGAGTCATATTCCGATAGTGCGGTGGTTTGTTCGAAAAAAACATCGATAAATATGCAGTTTCATCTGCCTGTTTATATAAGGCGGAAACCTCTCCTTGCTTGTGCAGAATATTGCCTGTAGTCTGCATAAGCATCACCGCCTGTAAAAATTAGTGACTGCCATAAGGCATCCTGGAGGTGAAGAAAGTTATTTTGTAAATATGCAGAGACATCAAGCTTATATGTAACAAAACTCTGCCCGAAAGCGAAAACGGATTTTTCGCAAAAAATTTATAAGAAAGAAGGAAAATATTAGTGAAACTTAAAAAAATATTGGCATCAATACTTTGCGTAGCAATTGTACTTAGCACAATGAGTTTTACTGTGTTTGCGGCAGAAACTGCGGCCGTTGCAAAAGTTGGTAATACCGAATATGCAACCATTGATGAAGCTATTGCAAACTGGACTAATGGTACAACCTTGACTCTGCTGGCAGATGTGACCTTGTCCGATGTGATCATGCTCAGTTCTACGGAGTATCATGTTTTGGATTTGGGTACATATACAATGACAGCAGCGTCCGGCAAGGATGCTATTCAGTATGTAGTTAACGGCAGAAGTTCTGCAAGCTACGCGCTGGATATCAAGGCTGATGCTACTAATCCCGGTGGTATCACTGCTACAGGTAAGGCTATTGTCAGCCACATCAAGCCCAGTAGTGATGCTCCGACCAAAGACCGTCCGATAACCAGATTTTATGGCGGCGTATTCAATGCTTCCTATGTTGTGAAACAGGGTGCTACGAGTAATTGGGGCTTCCTTACATCCGGATATACCGGTGCAAGTGCGCCTTACTTCCAGTTCTACGGCGGCGAGTATAACGGCACGATTTATACCAACCGTTCCCAAAACCAGTTTTATGGTGGCACCTTCAACGGAAGTATGCAGATGTCTGTTGACTCCTCAGCATACACTCTTGTTGCAGGCGGTACCTTCAAGAACCTTTCCAATAGTA
>JAFVVU010000082.1 GCA_017502065.1 Clostridia bacterium
ATCAACAAAGGCTCCGAAGTCTGTAATGTTCCTTACAGTACCCGTAAGCACCATTCCGGGCTTTAAGTTTTCAATTGACATCAGGTCACTGCGAAGCACCGGCTTATCAAGATTTTCACGCGGGTCACGACCCGGTTTTAGAAGCTCACCGATAATATCTTCAACCGTCGGCATACCAACACCGTGTTTTTCGGCAAGTGCCGCCATATCGGCAGGTTTTGCCCTCTTTTTAAGTTCGTGCAGGTTTCCGTTTTTAACATCATCAAGTGAATATCCGCACGATTCAAGAATTTCTTTTGCAAGCTCATATGATTCCGGATGCACCGCTGTATTATCAAGCACCATTTTCCCGCCCGATATTCTCATAAACCCTGCGCACTGCAGGAACGCTTTGTCTCCAAGCTTACTTACCTTTTTAAACTGTTTTCTGTCAGTAAACACGCCATTTTCTTCTCTGTATGCAACAATATTTGCCGCAACAGAAGAGTTGATTCCTGCAACATATGAAAGCAGATGCGGTGATGCCGTATTTACATCAACGCCGACACTGTTAACACAGTCTTCAACAACTCCACCGAGTGCCGATTCCAGATTCTTCTGGTTCATATCGTGCTGATACTGCCCTACTCCAATGGATTTCGGGTCAATTTTAACAAGCTCAGCAAGCGGGTCTTCAAGACGCCGCGCAATAGATACCGCACTGCGAAGTGCAACATCATAATCAGGGAATTCAGCCGCTCCGACTTCGGATGCAGAATATACGGATGCCCCTGCTTCGCTTACCATTATATATTTAACATCTCTGTCAACCTCCGGAAGCAGTCCGGCAACAAAAATTTCAGATTCCTTTGATGCTGTACCGTTGCCGATTGCCACTATATCAACATTATGTTTTTTAATTAAGTTTATTACCGTCTTCTTAGCCTTGTCCTTGTCGTGATGGTCAAGAGTACAGTAGATTACATCCGTGTCAAGCACCTTACCGGTAAAATCAACAACCGCAACTTTACAACCGGTTCTGTATCCGGGGTCAAGTCCGAGTACGTTTTTGCCGCTTATCGGCGGTGCAAGCAGAAGCTGTTTCAAGTTTTTGGAGAACAGCTCAATTGATTTTTCCTGCGCTCTTTCCGTAAGAATATTTCTTATTTCACGTTCGATTGACGGAGCAATAAGCCTTTCGTATGAATCCTCAACAGCAAGCGCAACCTGTGCGGACATTTCTCCGTCACCAATTACAAGTCCTGTTTTAAGAGTTCTTATAACAGCCTCTTCGTCAACCTCAATTTTAACCGACAAAAATTCTTCTTTTTCGCCGCGGTTGATTGCAAGAATTCTGTGGTTTGCAATTTTATTTACACTTTCGGAAAATTCGTAGTATCCGCTGTATACGGATTCTTCTTCTTTAGTTCCTTTTGAAACCACAATACCATTTTTATATGTAAATTCACGTACGGCTTTACGTTTATCTGCATCATCGGAAACCGATTCTGCAATGATATCTCTTGCACCTGCAAGTGCTTCTTCTTCAGTCGGCACTTCTTCTGTTATGTATTCCGATGCAATTTCAGAAAGAGATTTCTTACTTTCAAGCTGCATAAGAATAATCTGTGCAAGCGGTTCAAGGCCTTTTTCCTTAGCCACCGTTGCCCTTGTTCTTCGTTTCGGGCGGAACGGGCGGTAAATATCTTCCATTTCCTGCATTGTTGAAGCTTTTTCAATTGAAGCAAGAATTTCATCTGTCATCTTGCCCTGCTCGGTTATAATTCTTATAACATCTTCTTTTTTCTCCGCAAGATTACGTAAGTATTCAAGGCGTTTGCCAAGCTTACGAAGCACCGTATCATCAAGACCGCCGGTAACCTCTTTTCTGTATCTGGCAATAAATGGAATAGTATTGCCCTCATCAATGAGGGCAACTGTATTTTCTATTTGTTTTTTTGAAATCTCAAGTTCTTCGGATAAAATCTGAATAATATCCATATCTTATTCCTCGCTTTTACAGCATTCGCAGCATCCGTCGCAATGTTTTTTAAGACCCGGAAGCTCTGTGCCTGTTTTTTCGCAGTAATTTGAAATAGCAGCATGGATAGCCTCTTCTGCAAGAACGGAGCAGTGGATTTTTACATCCGGAAGTCCGCCAAGCATATCAATAACCTGCTTATTTGTAACCATAAGCGCTTCTTCAAGAGTTTTGCCTTTAACAAGATCGGTTGCAACAGAGCTTGTAGCAATTGCCGCACCGCATCCGAATGTTTTGAAACGGATATCTTTAATGATACCGTCTTCAATAAACATTGACATTCTCATAATATCTCCGCATTTGGCATTACCAACTTCGCCAACTGCGTTTGCGTTTTCAAGCTCACCCACGTTATGCGGGTTCACAAAATGTTCCATAACTTTTTCTGTATATTCCATAAAGTATTCCTCCTTAATTTTCGTGATAAAGCGGCGACATCTTACGAAGTCTGTCCACTATGCCAATCAGCTTTTCAACAAGATAATCTATCTGGTAATAAGTATTATCGTCACCAAGTGTTATACGGAGAGACCCGTGTGCAATCTCGTGCGGAAGACCGATTGAGAGAAGCACGTGCGACGGGTCAAGCGAACCTGATGTGCAGGCCGAACCGCTTGATGCAGCAATCCCTTCAAGGTCAAGTGAAAGCAGAAGAGCTTCCCCTTCAATAAATTCAAACGAGAAGTTTGCATTATTCGGAAGTCTTTTGCTTATATGACCGTTAAGTCTTACATACGGGATTTTATTCATAACCTCGGTTATGAGATAATCTCTCATCTGCCCGAGCTTGAGTGCATTTTCTTCGGTATGCATACACGCATCAAAAAGTGCTGCCGCAAACCCAACAATACCGGGCACGTTTTCAGTTCCGGCACGGCGGTTTTTCTCCTGCGCACCGCCCTGCATAAACACCTGTGGACGAACGCCTTTTCTTACATAAAGTCCGCCGATACCTTTCGGGCCGTAGAACTTATGTGCTGACATTGAAAGCATATCAATGTTCATTTCTTTAACGTCTATCGGCACCGCGCCAACAGCCTGCACCGCATCTGTATGGAACAGAATGCCTTTTTCTTTTGCAAGCTTGCCGATTTCATAAATCGGCTGAATTGTGCCGATTTCGTTATTTGCAAACATTACAGTGATAAGAATTGTCTTATCAGTAATTGCATTTTCAATATCCGAAACGTGGATAATACCTTCGTTGTCAGGTTTTATATAAGTAACCTCAAACCCTTCTTTTTCAAGCTGCTGACAGGTATGAAGCACCGCATGGTGTTCAAATGCAGTAGTGATTATGTGGTTACCTTTTTTCTTATTTGCATATGCAGTTCCGCGGATAGCCCAGTTATCAGCTTCTGTTCCGCCGGAAGTAAAAAATATTTCATCCTTTTCCGCACCGATACA
>JAFVVU010000083.1 GCA_017502065.1 Clostridia bacterium
AGAAGACCTCAACACAGAAGGTCTTGACATCACAGACGAAGTTATGGACGAACTCCTCAGCGTTAAGAAAGAATACTGGACAGAAGATATTGAAAACCAGAAAGAATTCTTCGCACAGTTCGGCGACAGACTTCCGAAAGAAATTTCTGATGAGCTTAAAGCTCTTGAAGAAAGAATCAACGGCTAATTAAAACAAAAACGGTGGGCAATTGCCCACCGTTTTTTTATTTTTCTATTTTTGTTATTTTTATTTTTCCGCGGACGCAGTCAATTTTTATTGCGTCACCGAGTTTGATATTATTATCAAGCATTTCTTCGGCAAGTGCGTCTTCAACCTTTGCCTGAATTGCACGGCGAAGCGGACGCGCTCCATATACGGGGTCAAATCCTTCTTTTGAAATAAATTCAACAACATTATCGGTATAAGTTGCAGTAATATCATTTTCGGCAAGACGTTTTATCATGCCGTCAAGGAGGATTGCCGCAATTTTCTTGATTTCCGGTTTTGTAAGCGGATGGAACACAATTGTATCATCAACACGGTTAAGGAATTCCGGACGGAACGATTTTTTAAGTTCCGACATTACATTTTCCCTTATGGTTTCGTAATTTGCTTTTTCCGTTTCTTCCTGACCGAAGCCGAATGTTTTCGGCTCTGTTATTTTTGATGCACCAATGTTTGATGTCATAATGATTACTGTGTTTCTGAAATCAACACGTCTGCCCTGTGAATCGGTTAAAATACCGTCTTCCATTATCTGAAGCAGGATGTTAAACACATCGGGGTGCGCTTTTTCAATTTCGTCAAACAGGATTACCGAATACGGTTTTGTTCTTACCTTTTCGGTAAGCTGGCCGCCCTCGTCATATCCCACATATCCCGGAGGTGAGCCGACAAGTCTTGATACGGAATGTTTTTCCATATATTCGGACATATCAATTCTTATCATTGCATTTTCGTCACCGAACACCGCTTCCGCAAGTGCTTTTGAAAGCTCGGTTTTACCTACACCGGTAGGGCCGAGGAAAATAAAGCTTCCTGTCGGGCGTTTCGGGTCTTTAAGCCCCACTCTTCCTCTTCGGATTGCTTTTGCAACAGCGGAAACCGCTTCGTCCTGACCAACCACACGTTTATGAAGTGTTGCTTCCATATTCTTAAGTCTGTCAGAATCCGATTCTGTCAGGCGGCTGACCGGAATATTAGTCCATTTTGCAATTTTTTCGGCAATATCTTCACTTGTTATTTTAAGTTTTGTCTGTCCGTTTTCTTTATTCCAGTTTTCTTTCTTTTCTTCAAGCTCTTTTTTGAGTTTGTTTTCTTCATCACGAAGTGATGCCGCACGTTCAAATTCCTGCGCTGTTATTGCCGCTTCCTTTTCCTTTGCAACCGTTTTGATTTTATCGTCAATGTCCTTTAAATCCGGTGGAGTTGTAAGGGTTTTCATGCGGATTGCGGATGCCGCCTCGTCAATAAGGTCGATGGCTTTATCGGGCAAAAAGCGGTCCGGAATATAACGAACGGAAAGCTTTACTGCCGCTTCAATGGCATCATCCGTAATTGTTACCTTATGGTGCGCCTCGTATTTATCCCTGATTCCTTTTAATATTGTAACCGCTTCTGCCTGCGACGGTTCGCCAACGGTTACGGGCTGGAATCTTCGTTCGAGTGCGGCGTCTTTTTCAATGTGTTTTCTGTATTCATTGATTGTTGTTGCGCCGATTACCTGCATTTCACCTCTTGCAAGCACGGGTTTCAGTATGTTTGCGGCATCAATTGCGCCTTCTGCCGCACCTGCGCCCACGATTGTGTGAATTTCGTCAATAAATATGATTACGTTACCTGCGGCAATAATTTCGTCCATTGCTTTTTTAAGACGTTCTTCAAATTCGCCGCGGTATTTTGCGCCTGCAAGCATTGATGACATATCAAGTGTGAAAACACGTTTGTTTTTAAGCACTTCCGGAACGTTGCCCGCAACAATATGCTGTGCAAGTCCTTCCGCAACGGCAGTTTTACCTACACCCGGTTCACCGATAAGACAGGGATTATTTTTTGTTCTTCGGGAAAGTATCTGAATAACACGTTCAATTTCGTCTTCCCTGCCGATTACGGGGTCAAGCTTGCCCTGAGCTGCCGCGGCTGTCAGGTCTTTACCGAACTGGTTAAGACCCGGAGTTGCCTTGTCTCCCTGCTTACTTTTATCAATACCTGCAAACGGACTTTCTTCCGTGAGCGATTTTATAATTGAATCATAAAGCTCTTTCGGGTTTATACCAAGCTCATTTAAAATCCTTACTGCAAGGCCCTCGCCCTCGGCAAGAATTGCAAGAAGGATATGTTCCGTTCCGACATAATTATTACCAAGCTTCTGCGCTTCCATAACGCTGAGTTCAAGAACGTTCTTTGTTCGCGGTGTAAAATCAACACGGGACGCAAGTCCGCCACTACCGCTGAACTTTCCGATAACGTTTTTGAAGCTTTCAAGTGTTACACCTTTGGATGCAAGCACCTTTGCGGCAATTCCGCTGCCCTCTTTTACAAGACCGAGCAGCAGATGCTCAGTTCCCACAACGCCGCTGCCCATTTCAAGAGCGGTTTCCTGCGAAAATCTGATTGCAACCTGTGCTCTTTGTGTAAGTTTAAATCCATTTATTTCCATGCTATTTTTCCTCCTTACCCAGAACTTCTCTTAATTTCGATGCACGCTTTTCATCTCGCTGAGCGGCGTTTGATGCGCCCATAAGCTTTGATACGTGCGCCGGCGAAAGCTCGATTATAAGACTGTTTATTGCGGCGCTGTCCACACCGTCTATTATACCCATATTTACGCCCATCCTAACATATGGAATAAGCTTCATAAATTCGTCGTTTGTCATAATATATGCGCCGGCAAGAGTTGCATATGCTCTGCCCACTTTATCCTTGAACTGCAGCGGATTATTATCATAAAGTGCTTTTGTTACCTGACGCTCTTTTTCGATAAGCATATCAACAACGTTTTTTAAGTTTTCAAGAGTTTCCTCTTCGGTTATACCGAGAGTTACCTGATTTGACACCTGATAGATGCACGCCGCAGATTTACTGCCTTCGCCGTAAAGTCCGCGTACTGCAATACCAAGTTTATTTACTGCGGCAATCACATTATTTATGTTTCCCGTGATTGCAAGACCCGGCAGATGAAGCATTACAGATGCACGCATTCCCGTTCCCGTGTTTGTGGGACATTTAGTAAGGTATCCGTAATTCTCGTCAAACGCAAAATCAAGTTTTTCTTCAAGTGAAGTGTCGAGTGCGTTTAACTTTTCATATGCACCATCAAGGTCATATCCGCCCGTTATGCACTGCATACGAATGTGGTCTTCCTCGTTTACCATTACGCTTATTTCATTATCCTTATCCGTAAACACGCCCGACGGCAAGCGGCTTTCCGCAAGCTCGCGGCTTATGAGATGCTGTTCAAGCATAAGCAGTTTATCGGTTTTATCCATATTGGAGAGGTTTATAAATTTAAATTTTCTGCCGTCAAGAGCGTTTTTTGTTTTTTCAATTATTGCATTTGCCTCATCGGCGGTCATTTTTCCGCAAAAACGGAACTCTTTAAGGTTTCGGGCAAGCCTTATTCTTGAACTGATTACGATGTCGCCGTCTTTCCCGTTTGATTTATACCACATAAGACTTTACCTCCTATCCTTCAATTTCTTTTGAAAGCTCTTTTATTTCATCACGAAGCTTTGCGGCTGTTTCAAAATCTTCTGTTTCAACCGCTTTTGCCATTTTAGCTTTAAGCTCGCTTAGTTTATTCTTTTTAAGGTTTATACTTTCCGCCTTTTCGGGGAATTTTCCCGTATGCACTGCGTTTCCGTGAAGCCGTTTCATAAGCGGCGGAAGATAATTTTTAAAGGTATTATAACACTCGCTGCATCCGAATTTTGATGTTTTTGAAAATTCGGAAAGTGTGCATCCGCAGGTAGGACACACAAGAGTTGTGCCGATTGTCTTTCGTCCTATTCCTTTACCTACAAAATCGCTTATAAAATCGTTCATATTGAGCATTACGCCCGATGAGCCGATAAGCCCAAGCTCTTTTGCACATACGTCACATACTTTATATTCCTCTTTAACCCCGTTTGTAATTTTTGAGAAAAACACGTTGGCTTCTCTCTGCATACATTTTGAGCATAACATTTTACATTACCGTCCTTTCCTATTTCCCCAGATAAAGCAGCATATTCTTAATCATATTTGCGCGGATTTTATCGCGAAGCGGACGTTCGCACGTCAGCACGCGGTCGCTTATCGCCGAAATGATTATGTTTGCTTCCCTTTTACTTATAACATCGTATTCATACAGGGCTTTTATACATACCCTTGCAGATTCAAAATCAATTTCATTTCCTATGCTGTTGACAACATGCATCAGCATATTGTCAGGCTGCACATTTATTTTTCTTATTGTTATATATCCGCCACCGCCACGTCTGCTTTCAACAATGTATCCCTGCTCGGATGTGAACCTTGTTGAAATTACGTAATTTATCTGCGACGGTACGCAGTTGAACTTATCCGCAAGCTCATTTCTTTTAAGCGTTGCGGTATTATCTGTCATCATTTCTTTTATAAAATTTTCAATTATATCACTTATACTCATAAGGAGCCTCCTCCCAAATTTGATTTTGACTATCTTTGACCTTTAATTGAATTATAGTCTCTTTTTTTTGTTTTTTCAACCGCCGAATATTTTTATTAAATTAAAATATGTCCTGTTTTCTCGAGATTTCTTTATTTTTCTTTAATTTATAAAAAATTTGACTTATGGTTTGACTTTGATATATAATAATATGCGGAGGGATGAATATGAAGCTTGACAGATACTGGTATATACTTCTTGTTCCTGTAATATGTTTTTGTTATTTTGCCGCGATAATGTTTTTTATGTCGGGGATTACAAACGGTGACCACGATGTTATGGAGTCGGTAAAGCTGTTTATTGTTGCATTTATACTGACGCTGTTTTTATATATTCCGTATAAGATAAATACACCAAGTCCGAAAAAAGTGGCGCTTGCAAAATCAAAATATGAAGCCGCAATTGCCGGATTTAACATTCCCGAAACCGCAAAAACAATTGTTATTTCGGATTGCACGGTGCTTTCATTAAAAGAAAAATGCGTTATCGTTTGGCGCGGTGCGCAGGCACTTTATATACTGACAGCCGGCGATGAACCGGAAATGCTGGAATATCCGCTTGCAAAGCTTAACACGCTTTTAAGATGTGAAAATACTTATTCGGGAGAAGATATTAAAGAGATAAATGACGAGTGGAACAAACATAATCTTTATGTGCGCACAGAGTCAGATATTTTCCGCAGAACAATAAAAAAGAACAAAGCTCTGACATATAAGCTGGGCGATATTGAAATGAGTCCTCATTCGTGTTACGTACTGCTTGGTATGCTTAAAGCAGACCTTGCAAATGTTGATTTCGGCGAGGGCGACCGAAAGGAAATCCTTGAACAGTATTACAAAGATGGCGCAATTCCGCATTACATCTACACTCGCGAAAAAGGAAGAATAGAATAAAATAAAACGGTGGGTAAAAGCCCACCGTTTCATTTTATCATAAATTCAAAGCCTGTTAATATAATTAAAAATGCAAAATTGAAAAGTGTAAACATTCCTATATAATATCCCGTTTTGCCGGGGTTATGTTTTACATAGTCCCTGAACGTAATCAGGCTTGCAAGTGAAGAAATAAGAGTTCCCACGCCGCCGATGTTTACGCCAAGGAGAAGATCCTGATAATTTGCAGTAAACTGCGACAGAAGTATTGCCGACGGCACGTTACTTATTACCTGGCACGACAGTATTCCGAAAAGCAGTGTGCTTTTA
>JAFVVU010000084.1 GCA_017502065.1 Clostridia bacterium
CATTGACAAGATTGGCAACCTTCGCAATCTTCATATGTTCAAGTGCACCTGCGGCAACCTTTGCTACAGTTTCATTTATGCCCACACTGCGTCTTTTTGGAATAATGATACCATGCACGCCGGCGGCAAGAGCTGTTCTTATGATTGCACCCATATTATGCGGGTCGGTTATTTTATCTGCAATCATCACAAAAGGTTTTTCGCCCCTTTCTTCAGCATAGGCGAGAATGTCAGCTGTGCTTACATATTTTGTTGCGGAACACTGGGCGATAACGCCCTGATGTGCGCCTGTTTTGGAAAGCTGATCAAGTTTGTTTCTGTCAGCTTCTATTATAACAATTTTTTGCTGTTTTGCCTGACGGATTATCTGACCTAAACGTCCGTCGCCATCCTTCAAAACATATATTTTATCAATATCACGTTCGGATTTTATTGCTTCCGAAACAGAATTTCGTCCTTCTATCTGATAAATCAAATTCGCACCACCTTAAACTTTTTAGATAGTATATCATATTTTGTAAAAATTTACAAGAGAAAAATATAAAGAACAAATGTTTGACAAGGGTAGTTAAATGTGATATAATAGAACCGATGTTCGATAATGGCGGTGATTCTATGGAAATTATGGATAAAGTAAAAATTCTTGCAGACAGTGCGAAGTATGATGCATCATGCTCGTCGTGTGGTGGTACCAGAAAGAATAAAGGCGGAATTGGGAATTCCCATTTTTCGGGAATATGTCATTCTTGGTCGGAAGACGGAAGGTGTGTTTCGTTGCTCAAACTCTTGTTTTCTAACTGTTGTATATACGACTGCGCTTATTGTCATAACAGAAAAAGTAATGATGTTCCACGAGCGCAGTTCACGCCTGAAGAACTTGCAAATCTTACAATGGAGTTTTATAAAAGGAATTATATTGAGGGCTTATTTTTAAGCTCTGCAGTTGTGAAATCACCTGATTACACAATGGAACTGTTTTTGAAAACATTAAAACTCTTACGCTATAAACATAAGTTTTTCGGGTATATACACGTCAAAATCATTCCGGGAACAAACGAACTTCTTGTGAAGGAAATAGGAGAGCTTGCGGACAGAGTGAGCGTCAACATTGAATTTCCGTCCGCTAAGTCGCTGGAGTTGCTTGCACCTGATAAAACAAAAGAAGCGATATTAGCACCGATGAAACAAATAAAAACTGCAAACGATATTTTTGCTATGGAAAAAAAGAAATATAAAAACATCAAAAAATTTGCTCCGGCAGGACAGACCACACAGATGATAATAGGAGCAACACCGGAAAGTGATTTGCAAATAATGAGACTTACAGAAGGAATGTATAAAAAATTTTCACTAAGACGTGTGTATTATTCAGCGTACATTCCTGTGGGAAATCATCCGGCACTTCCTTCATCCAACACAACTCCGGCGCTTACCCGAGAACACAGGTTATATCAGGCAGACTGGCTTTTAAGATTTTACGGATTTTCAGCAGAAGAACTGCTTGATGAACATAATCCAAACTTTTCTTCTGAAATCGACCCTAAATGCACCTGGGCAATAAGACATCCGGAATTTTTTCCGGTTGATGTAAACAAAGCATCCTATGAAGAATTGCTTCGCGTGCCGGGAATTGGCGTTTTGTCTGCCAAAAGAATAATAACAGCAAGAAAATGCTCGAAGCTTCGGATAGAGGACTTAAAGAAACTCGGGGTAGTGCTTAAACGTGCCAAGTATTTTATTACTGCTGTGAATGCCATTTCATCTGCAATGTTATTACAATCAAGTCCGGCGGCGGTTGTTCAGAGAATGATATCAACCACAGCAATCGACAATCAGATTTCTTTTTTTGATACGGTAGTATAGAGGTGATTTTTTTGATTTATTTATATGATGGCAGTTTTTATGGATTTCTGACATCGGTATACCGCGCCATCTCCAACAAGGATTCATTTCCGGAATTCTTTCTTCGTGACAGATATACGGAGCCGACATTTTTTGAAATAACGGATGTTAATACAAATGAGGAAAAGGCAGAAAAGCTTCTTTCATATCTTGAAACAAAAATCTCAAAACAGTTTCTGTATGAAATTTTTGTTTTATACCTGTCTGATGTGACAGGTATAGGTGATATTACGGTTCGCTATGTTAAAGATGGTCTGAAATACGGTAGAAGTATTCATAATTTCCTGCATCTTCCG
>JAFVVU010000085.1 GCA_017502065.1 Clostridia bacterium
AACGGAAGCTTTGAAGAGCTCGATGCCGAAGGTAAACCGCTTAAATGGAATTTAAGCTCCGGAACAAAATTCGGCGAATTTGCAGAGATATCATCTACAACGGCTGACGGAAAAAATTCTCTCAGGCTTATGGGAACAACAGGCGGATCTTCCGGTAAGATGGCGTTCCAGATGATCAGCGGGCTTACTGAAGGAAAAGAATATACCTTTAGTGCAGATATATGTATAAACAGTATAACAGGTGACAGAGGTGCCTCACTTGATGTTTATTTCAGGGATGCAAAAGGGTACGAGATTTATGTAAATGGCACCAATGTTACAAGAACATATGCTACAAAAGCAGATAAAAAATGGCATACTCTTGAAGTGCCTGCGGTTGCACCGACGGGCGCTGTAACGGCACAGCTTGTTGTACGTTCGTATGACGGGGCGGATGCGTATTTTGATAACGTAAAATTTATGGGCGAGATTGTTCCGCAGACATGTACGGTTATGCCCATTCCGGAAGGTTCAGAAAACCTTTTTACAAATGGTGATTTTGAAGAACTTGATGCAACCGGACAACCGGTCGGCTGGACAATAAGAGCAACCAATAAAGTAAAGGTTATACAGGATGGCGAAAAGGGCAACGTTCTTCATTTCAACACAATGGACAGTTCAAATCCATGGGCATCACAGACACTTACAAATCTTCAGCCCGGTGCTACATATCAGATTTCGGCAGATTTGAAAACTTTATATTATCCGCAGCGTGGAACAAATATGGGACCTTCCTTTAAAGTAGAAGGCTACAGCGAAGGAATTGCACAGCCTACATATGATGTATATGCATATGATTTCCTTCCTACTTTTGACACATGGCAGAAGGTTGCAATGCAGTTTGTTCTTCCTGAAAGCGTAAACAAGGTTGTAATTTATGCACGACTTTATTCTGCAGGGGAATTTTATTACGATAATATTGAACTTCACAAGGTTGCGGAAATTCCTTTTGCAAATATTGATGCTCCGCACGTTAACTATACAGAATGGAAACAGGGCAGTGTATCTCTTGAATATAACTACGATATAGAGCCCGGTATGACATACGATATAAAAATTCTTGACGGCAAAAAGGCCATCCTTTCCGACACTGTTGCAGTTGAAAAGGAAATGGAATATAAATATGACCTTTCTCTTCTTGAAAAATATGGCGAAGAATATACAATTACAGTAGACTGCAAGGACGCAGGCGGTAATGTTATTCAGAACTATACAAGCGATATTTACCGTTTCGACCGCCCGAAAAACATTACCGAAGGCGGACTTATGATAGACGGTAACGGCGAAGAATTTGCACCTGTAATTGCATACCATGTTCTTTATGAAGACCTTGGTAAAGCAGCGGACAGTTATGGCATAAACGTAGTCCGCAGCGGTGACAATAAAGACCTTACGCTTCGTGCGGGAGGACACCCGACAAGACGTGAAAGTACCAAAAAATGGCTTGACGAAGCATGGTACAAACACGGCATTATGACAATGCTTACACTTTATGATACACCGCTTGGAAACGTGGACTATTTTAATAATGCACTCAGCTGTATTGAAGAGCTGGACGACCATCCGGGACTTCTTGGTTATCTTATAGTGGATGAACCTTATAACGACTGGAGAAAAGAAGTGGTATACGGTCAGCTTAAGGAGGCATATCTGAAACTCCGCCGTGCTACAGACAAACCTGTTGCCACTGTTGCAAACCGTCAGCAATATTGGGAAACACAGCTTGACTGGAGTGACTTCAATATTCTTGACAGATACCCGACAGCGCGTTTTGAAAGTCTGCAGTATAATTATGTCAACAATGCAAAGCATATGACGGATAATACTAAACCGGTATGGGATATTGCCGAAGTTGCTTACGCTGATAATGATACATGGGAAAAAACAGGCGAAAAGCTCCGCAATATGATTTATCAGATGTATTTTGCACGTGGTGAAGGCGTTGGATATTTTGGTTTCAGTGATATATCAAAGCATCTGTCGCCAATTGAGCAGTATGAAACACAGAATATTGCAGCATTAGGACTGGCAGAAGAGTATAAAGATGCGGCAAAAGCTTTCCTGACCGGAGAATATCCGACCTTTAATGAATACGGTTATGAAGGAAAGCTTGACCATTGGGCAGATTATTATTATCATGACCTTAAGGATAATTACTATTATAAAATATATGTAAAGGATAATGAACTTTATATTATTATTCTTAATCACAGAACTTATGATGTTGAAGTTGAAATTCCGCTTACATCATACAACGGAAAAATTACACTTGGTGATTTCAGAGCTGATCTGGTTTCGGCCGGTTCAATATCACCGGCTGCAGTAACGGGTAATGGAGTATTTAAAACAACGGTAGCGGCAAATGATGCTCCGCTTTATAAAATAACAAGCGGTAACGTTGATTACTCAAGCCTTACAACAAGCAATTATTATGACCTTATTGATTACGGATGGGCAAGAGATTCCATAAATACAGTAAAAGCTGCAGGAATTGTAAATGATATGGGACTTCGTAAATATGCTCCTGAAAAGAATATCACAAGAGCAGACTTTGCAGGATATCTTATAAGAACACTCGGACTTACGGGGGACGATTCCGATACATTTGCTGATGTTGACGACAGCTGTACTTATGCAAAAGAAATTGCAATTGGTAAAGCTCTTGGCATATTAAATGGTGTGGGTGACAACAAATATGATCCTGATGCTCCGATTTCACGTCAGGACCTTATGGTAATCTGTACACGCGGCATGAAACTTGTAAAAGAAATGAACCTTGATACAAAATCCCTTAATGAATTTTCCGATGCCGCTCTTATTGCGAGCTATGCAAGAGAAGGTATTACAGGCATGGTAACGGAAGGCATAGTAAAAGGTAATACAGACGGCACAATCAATCCGCTTGGGTTTGCAACAAGAGCAGAAGCTGCTGTAATTATGGACAGAATACTTAACTGGAAGTAAATTAAAAAGGACTGTGAGATGTTTCTCACAGTCCTTTGTGTTTTTAGAAGATTACAGTTTCGCCTGCGGGGATTTTAACGGTTTCGCCGTCTTTTTCAATCCATACGTCAAGAAGCGACGGGTTATAGATAATGCTTTCATCTGCCGCAATGTGCAGAGATTTTTGCGCCATTAAATAATCATAAATTTCAAT
>JAFVVU010000086.1 GCA_017502065.1 Clostridia bacterium
ACAACTGATCAGTCCAACGACAGGAACCGGAGATATTGCCGCAACAAAATAACAGAAAGCCGAGCCTATTGCACTCCACAGAAGTACTCTATATATGTTCTTCCCTATTTTGCCATAAAGAGTTCTTCCGAACCCCTGCATTACAGCAAAAAGTGCTACACCAAACACATCGCCCCATACTTTTGAAATGCCTACAGCATTTTCAAGATATCCCGACGCCCATTGTGCCATTGTAAGTTCGCTTGAACCGCCAAGAAAAATTGCAAAAAAGCACAACCACATTCCCCTGTTTTTCAGTAATTCAACTGTACCTGAAAGCTTTTCCGGTGTTTCCATTTCGGGCAACTTAGCCCCTATAAACAATGAAAACGAAACAGAAGGAATTAAAACAAACAAAAGTGCAAGCCATTGCCAGTTTTGTGTTCCAAATACAAGCAGAAAAACAGTACTGAACACCACAACACCGGCCGTGCTCCATGCATATACAGAATGAAGTTTACTCATTTCCCTGTCGGGATCTTTTGCCGGAATAGCCGCAATTACAGGACTAATTAAAACCTCTGCGAAACCGCATGCTGCCGAAAATATAATTGTACCAATTACAAGACCAGGAAACACTGTATCCGGAAAAAACCATGGCCACAGCGCATATATCAACAGCCCGATAATCACTAAAACAGGAGTTGCTTTAACGGCTTTTTTGATGTTAAACTTATATGAAAACAAGGAAAAAACCATATCAACACAAAGTTGCGTGCAGAAATTTATAAGCACGAGCAACCCTAAGAGTGAATATGAAACTCCATACAACGTTCTGAACGTCAGAAACAAAAGCGGCGAAAGATTTGCTGATGCCGCCATTGACATACTTGTCGTATAACAAGCATATTTAACAATTTTATTATTTCTTTCCATTTTTATTTCCCCAAATAAAAAGGGCTGTTACGCCCCTTTTAACTATTTTTTAAGTCCAAGAATTTCTGCTGACTCATCTCTCATTTTATATTTGAGGATTTTGCCTGCGGCATTCATCGGAAATTCATTAACAAACAAGAAATATCTCGGGACTTTATGTCGTGCAATTGATGCATTACCGAACTCACGCATTTCATTTTCATCCGCAGTTTCGCCTTTATGCAGAATAATCCATGCACAGCATTCTTCTCCATATCGTTCATCAGGCACGCCAACTACCTGAACGTCACGAACTTTCGGGTTTGTTAAATAGAATTCTTCAATTTCACGCGGATACAGGTTTTCACCACCACGAATAATCATATCTTTAAGACGTCCGGTTACTTTATAATAACCATCAGGCGTACGACAACAGATATCCCCCGAATGAAGCCATCCTTCGCTGTCAATTGCCTGAGCGGTTGCTTCGGGCATTTTATAATACCCTTTCATTATATTGAATCCGCGTGCAACAAATTCTCCGCTTTCGCCATCAGGTAATTCTTCACCTGTTTCAGGGTCAATAATTTTACATTCAACACCGGGGAAAGCACTTCCGACGGTTTCAACTCGGTGGTCAATATCTTCATTAACCTCACCCATTGTACATCCCGGAGAAGCTTCGGTTTGTCCATAAACAGAAATAATTTCGCACATATTCATTTCGTCTGCTGCACGGCGCATCAGATCAGCAGGACAGTTTGCGCCTGCCATAATACCTGTACGCATATATGAAAAATCTGTTTTTGCAAAATCAGCATGATTGAACATTGCAATAAACATTGTCGGAACTCCGTTAAAACAGGTTATATGTTCATCATTAACGCATGCAAGAGAAGATTTTGGCGAGAAATACGGTATTGGACAAAGTGTACCGCCGTGTGTCATCATAGATGTCATTGAAAGCACCATTCCGAAACAGTGGAACATCGGAACCTGAATCATCATACGGTCTGCTGTTGACAAATCCATTCTGTCACCAATTGTTTTACCATTATTTACAATATTACGGTGTGTAAGCATAACACCTTTCGGGAAACCTGTTGTACCGGAAGTGTACTGCATATTACAAACATCATCCGGTTTAACAAGCGATGCACGTCTTCTTACTTCTTCGCGTGGAATCATAGCTGACCGTGAAAGCATTTCTTCCCATGTAAGACATCCCTGCATTGAAAATCCTACCGTTACAACATTTCTGAGGAACGGAAGATTTTTAGAATACAGCGGCTCTCCCGGTTCAAGAGTTGCAAGTTCAGGACAAAGCTCTTCAATAATTTCTTTATAATTGATATCTTTACAAAATTCAATCATAACAAGTGTATGTGTATCTGACTGTTTCAAAAGATATTCAATTTCGTGTATTTTATATGCTGTATTAACAGTAACAAGAACTGCACCAATTTTCGTTGTTGCCCAGAACGAAATAAACCATTCCGGAATATTTGTTGCCCAAACAGCAACATGATCTCCCGCTTTTACACCCAAAGAAATAAGTGCAGCGGCACATTCATCAACATCACGTCTGAACTGTTCATATGTTCTTGTATAATCAAGGGTTGTATATTTAAATGCATACTGGTCAGGATATTTTTCAACCATTGTATCAAGCACATCAGAAAAAGTTGCATCAAGAATATCGTATTTTTTCCAGGCAAAAGTACCTGTTTTTGCCCTGTTATAATATACAGCATCAAAATCTTTTTTCTCACGACTGAGAGATGCAATATAGTTTGTGAAATGCGTCAGTACAATATCTGCATCATCAATTTCGTCATTCCATGCCGCACAAATAAATCCGTCAAAGTTAAGTGAAGATAATGCATTGATTAAGTTTTTAACAGGAAGATCACCTTCTCCTATTAAAACTGTTTTATCATCTTTCATATCGCCAAGGCGAACATATTTGATATATGCACCAAGCTTTTTAATTGTTGTTTCCGCTGTTTCACCGGCACCGAAATATGTTCCTCTTACATTCCAGGAAGCGCCTATTGCAGCTGAAGAGAAAAAGTTTATTATGTCAATGACATTTTCTGTATCCGAAAGATATCCTACTGTTTCAAATAAAATACCAACATCAGCTTTTTCCGCACTTTTCACAGCTTCATACAGTTTTTCTTTCAAAACATCATTTGAAACTTTTTCTTCCATTCGCACAATGATATTTTCAATATTTGCATTAGCCGCCATATTTACATATTTAACGAGAGTTTCCTCTGTTGCTTCATCTGTTTCAAGCGAATATGGAAAATGAAGTGCAGAAACCGAAAGATTTCTGTTCACAAGTTTTCTTTTTGCATCAGCTGTGCGGTCACGTCGCAAAATACTGTCATAATGCTGACCGCGTTCTTTTATTGCATCGTATATTTCAAAACCTGCAAATCCATAATCATAAGCATATCTGCATAAATCGAGAAAGGATGCGCGGTTTACATTTTTTGTTGAAAATACTATTTTCATATTATTCCTCCTCGAACACGATTTTGTTCAGTGCATTAACATATGCTCTGATGCTTGCCGCAACAATATCAGTTGAAGTTCCGTTTCCTGAATAAAGTTTTCCATTATTACGGAGTTTTACAATTGCCGAACCAAGAGCTTCTTTTCCTTCCGTTACTGCCTGAACCTGGAAATCATCAAGTTCATAATGATGTCCTATACACTGTTCAATTGCACGGAATACAGAGTCAACAGGTCCGTCTCCGATGCTAACACCGGATATAAGTTCATCATTATATTTTAAAGTAACCTGTGACATAGAGCTTGTAATGTTACTTGAGTTTGTTGTATAGCTTTCAAAATGATATGTTGAAGGTGCCTGCATTGCATGGCTCGCAATAAGTGCTTCAAGTTCTTTTGCACCAACTGCACCTTTTTTATCACAAATCTGTATAAGTGTTTTGTGAACATTTCCTGCATCCGAGTCAGAAAGATCATATCCTAATACCTGTGCTGCCTGTGCAACCTGTGCGATAGTAGCGTCGGAATCAAGCAGAATTTTTTTCTTTTCGCTTACTGCATCTGCAGCTTCATAATCTTCATGACTGATGCTGCTTAACAAATCACCAATGCTTGCATGAATTCTTGTGTTTTTGAGATTTGTTTCTGCACCGATTTCTGCTGAACATGCTGTTATGGCATCGGATAATTTTCCGGTAAGAAGAACATCTTTTCCCGCCATAGCACATTTAAGACCATCAACACCTTTTGCAATAGCCGCAACAGCTGATGCAACCGCCATATTAATACGATCTGATACCTGTACATACACAGGAACAGAAACAGCATTTTTTACTTTTTCTACAAGAACCGCAATTCCTTCCGGAAGGGTTACTCCCGCATCATCGCAAAGTGTAATAAGTGTTGCGCCATTTGCTTCAGCTTCTTTTGCTGCTGCAATAAGAAACTCTTCATCAGCGCGTGTTGCATCAAGTGCTGAAAATTCAACATCAGCACACAGTTCCTTTGCACATTTTGTAAGTTCTGCTATCTTAGCAAGCATTTTCTCAGCCTTCATATGGTATGTATATTCCATCTGTACCGTGGAAACCGGAACTTCTACCTGCAGGCGCGGCATCTCAGCTTCTTTAATACTTTCCCATGCATCGTTTACTTCTTCCGCAGAAAATCCTACCGGAATTGCAACAACAGCATTCTGCACTTTCTGTGCAATAGTTTTATATATAATTGTATCTTCACGAAGTTTTTTAATAGGAGCCAATTCAACGGCATCTGCACCTAGAGAATTTGCACAGGCAGCAATGGCTGTCTTTTCTTTGAAAAGAAGCGCTACTTCACGATCCTGAGCAAGCTTTTTAAGCGTAATGTCTGTAATTTTGATTGTTTTCATTTTAAAAAACTCCTTTCGAATTTAAATACGAAAAATTTTAATTTACTAACAAAAAAACGTCCCCGCCTCTTGTTAAGTAAAGAGACGAAAACGTTCAATAGACTAATGTTTCCGCGGTACCACTCTTTTTCATCCAAACGGATGCCCTCTCAGATGCCAACACATCTTAACTCTGTTACGGGAGTTCCCGTCTGCCATTACTAATTACTATTCACAGCAGCCGCTCCGCGGTGAGTTCAGCAAACTTTTCCTAATGCCTCGCACCACCCGGCATCTCTCTCCAAGCAAAAATGTTTTACCTACTATTCCGCATCATTGCGTTATTAATGAAACTATTTTAACACAATAACGTTTGTTTGTCAATAGATTTTTAAAATTTTATCCGTAGATTTCTGCATCTCCTATGTATTCATCAGCAATTCTCCATCTGACTTTTTCTGCGCATAACCATGTTCCTTCATATGCTTCTCTTTCTTTTTCAAACCAATCAGAATCTCCCCAATAAATCTTACCATCTTCAAAAAACATACTTACATCAAGGATTTCGCAGGTATATCTCTCATTATCAGGAGCTAAATGTAACTTTATCAACCCTGAAAACTCCATTTCAATAACCGTAGGATTTTGGGCCTGTTGTTGAAAAATAACATATAATTTTCTTTGGTCGTTTATCGGATGCATTGCTAATTTTTCATTAACAAATGCTCCGCTTACATACCTCAGCTCCTTTAAACACGAATCGTGAAACCCGCTGTATATATAAAGAAAATCATTTAACTCTTTTTCCGTATTAATTTCATTCCATCTCATAGCAGAAACACCTCTTGTGTTGATTTTAGTGTATTGTTTTGTGTTTATATACATTATAC
>JAFVVU010000087.1 GCA_017502065.1 Clostridia bacterium
AAGGTTGACCAGCGATGTGTAGCCACTTCCAAGGTCATCAAGATAAACCCTGAACCCGAGTTCTTTACACCGCATTACATTGTTTGTTGCAATCTCTCTGTCTTTCTCAATTGAATCTTCTGTTATTTCTATTGATATTTTTGATTTGTCAAAGGAATACTTATTCGCAATTGCACTCAGCTTATCAATGAAATTATCTTCAGAAAGAGTGATTCGTGTAAAGTTGCAGGATAAGGAAATATTTTCAAATTCCGTGCCTTTCCATTTTTCAAGCTGTCGGCAGACAAGGTCAAACATATAAAAATCATGTCTGCTGATAAGTCCCGCTCTTTCCAGTTTTTCAATATACTGGCCGGGTCCGATAAGACCTTTGCCCGGAGTTTTCCATCTTGAAAGGACTTCTGCGGAAACAATCTCTTTGGTTTTATTGTCAACGATAAACTGCAGATACATCTTGAATTCGTTCTTTTTTAAACCGTTTAATATACTTTCCTGTAGTTTCTTTTCTTCCTGAATTCTGTTCATCGAGTGAACATCGCAAACAATAATCTGTTTATCCGTGCCAAAAATTCTGTTACAATTTTTTCTTAAGTTAAAGAGCAGAATTTCACAGTTCTTATCCACCCCTGCAAGATGATATATTGCTGCATGAAATACAAGCTTATTGCTTTTTTCTTTTACTTTTTCAAAGCTGTTCAGCTTATTCATAACCTCTTTAAGTTTTTTATTTGCATCCTTATCATCATTTGCACGGTATGCAACGGCAAACCCGTTTTCGGTTATTCTTGCAGAAAATTCCTTCTCGCCCGTATACTCCGACAGAACCGATGCTGTAAATTTAAGCATTTCATCAAAGGAACTGTCGTCATGATATGAACGAAGATAACTGCTGTCAAGAATGATATATGCTATATAATAAAGGTTTCTCAGGCGATCGTTTATGGTATGCCTGAAATGATAGTTAAAGAACTGCAGGTTTCCCATGCCTGTTTCGCCGTCTATCATTCTGTCTGCCGCATTTTCTTTTCGTATATACTGTATACGAAGAATCAGCATAACTATAATTCCGGCAAACAGTGCAGAAAGGATAAGAGCAAAGACACCCGGCACATAATCTGTTTTCGTGTTTGCGGATGCGTAGTTAAGGTATATACCGCTTTTTTTATCGGCAGATATTTCATATGCCGCTGCTCTTATTTTTGCAACGTCGTCTTCTTTTGTAATATTGGTGAAAACAAGACCGCATTTTTTGGTTTCGCCGTCATACTCATAGGACATCAGTTCCAGATATTCCTTGCCGAAAGGTATATAATCATTACTCAGAACTGTCACAATATCAACCTGAAGATTCTGTCCCCAAGCGGCTTTGCTTGTTTTGTCACCATTAACGTAAACAAAATTTATACCGGAGCGTTTTGATATTTCTTCAAGAAGGTCAGGTATAATACCGCAATATTCCCCGGATTTGTCATCATAATATTCAACCGGATAATCGCCCGGACTTCCTGCAACATAAACACAGTTTTCAAGCCCTTTCCCATCACTCGAGGTTACCACCCCGGCAAAAACCGGATTTATACATAATGTAAGAATAATCAAAAAAACCGCAATACATCTTTTCATTTTCAATATTACCTCTTTTTTAACATTCATTTTATAGCTGTAATCGCACAGTAATTTCCATAAAAAAAAGCCGCAACAACAGAAGGTCTCTTGAAAGGACCTTTTATTATTGCAGCTGGACTGGCATAGCTTGCCGAAACAAAACCTTAGCCTCTTGGCTTTGCGTCACCGGCTTTCGCCGATTTTGCCAAATATTCATTTTTCATAAATTTAAACATTTTAATCTTTTGCAAAAACCCAAAGTGTCTCATTTACTGTATCGTTATTGTCATTCAAGTTATAAACGCTTAGTATAACCGGTTCTCCGTTGGTTTTCTTATATGTTATTTTTGGAATTTTACCTTCCATAAGCTGACGTTTTAATGCATCATAGTTAAGAAAACTCATTATTGCTCTGTGGAAATCAGAATCAACCGCTTCCTCAATATATTTTTCAAGAATATTTGAATAATGATCTTCGTTCTCATTATATTTCAGATATGCCGGCATTAAAATACGTCGGGCTTTATCAGTTTCCAGAGAAACGCGATAGATTCCGTTGTAATGTTCTTTTAAAATTGAAATCATTGCATCAATTTCGCGGATTCCCGTTTTAATCTGAACATATCCCTCATCTTCCGATTTTGAAATGCTTTTCTGTTCTTTTTCCTGATAATACTGAGCTTTTGCATCGTACATACGTACTTCAGCTTCGCGCACCATTTCCTCGGTATTGAAATTCTGTGTTCTATAGGACAAACCGATAGCAACATGATAATCTTTTGGTTTCAGCTGTCCCATAAACAGTTCAATATTTTTCTTTACAACTTCCTGTTCTGTGTTCTGAACAAATACAAGGAACTCGTCACCGCCCATACGGTAAATATGATGTCCGAAGAACACTTCTTTTAATGTGTTCGCAATGTAAAGAAGCATTTCATCGCCTGCGGCGTGTCCGTATTTATTGTTACGGAGATGCAGCTCGTTAACATCAATATAAATACATGAGAATTTCTCCGGTTTCATTTCGTCAAATACAAGAAGGTCTTTCTTATATGTAACACGGTTGGAAACGCCTGTAAGCGAATCTGTTGTTGCTGCAATTTCTGTTCTGTTCAAATGCTTTTTATTATAAATTGCAATTGAGAAGCATACAGCAACTTCTTCAAGAAGTATTCTTGAAACCTTACTGTTTTTAGGATTCACAACTCCCAGAATTGTTATATGGTTATTCTGGCTTGTTACGGCAGCAAAAGAAACTTCTTCAATATCATGAGTTTTCAGGAAATCATAAAACTCCGGATTTGTTTTTATAAGGTGCTCATCAGGCACTATACGCAAAACCCCGACAGTTGCCTTATTGACTTTATGAAGCTCAGCAGCATAATGGAAGAGCTTGGATATAAAAAATGTTCTTTCATTGCCACTGAGAATACTGTTTTCCATCTGCGGCATAAAGTAATTATAATCTTCGCCGTCTGTATCAAAAAATATTGCTGACCTCGATTTCGCAAAAAGACAAATTTGTTTCAGCGCCTGCATAATATTATCCTGGTGCTGATTTATTTCCAGAAGCAGTTTTCTTATATTGGAAGCACACACCATGGTGTTATTTCTGCGTTTCTCTTTTGCCATAAGAATAAGAATATACAGAATCATGATGGTTCCCATAATCAAAAATGAAGCAAGTAAGATCTGAGATATAATGTGTGTTTTAGCAAATACCTGAGATTCATATCTTGCAAGTGTTATCATCCAGCCTATATCGTCAAGGGCAGAATAATGCACATACAAATCTTCTCCTGTATATGCCGATACAAAGGATGTGTAGCCCTTATCGCTTTCCATCATTTGTTCGTATGAATATCCTTTGTTATATTTACGTTCTTTCAAAAACGAAATATTTCCAAGCTTATCATGTATTGTATCTATAACAAGGTTTCCGGTTTCTTTATCATAAACGAAAAGCTGTGCATCCAGTTCCTTTGCCATTTCATTATATTTTGCGCCTATAACATCAAGCTTGATAACACCGTATAAAATTCCTACAACATCATTGCCGGATTTAATCGGAACGGCACTTCGTATAATGTTATAGTTCTCTCTTGTAAGGTCGGGAACTCTTCCGCTTATGTATGAACCTTTAGCCTTTTCCTCTTCAAACGAAATCTGTCCTTCAAGGTTTATAGTTCCTGCCTTTGTTACAAAAACATTATCCGGATTTAATATTCCTATATTTTCGATAAGACCGATAGGCTTAAAAGAATCAAACATCAGGCTGTAGCTTTCACCGTCGCTATACAGTTTTGCGGCAAAATTAGCCATGGTTTCAAGATTTTCACGATCGGACAGAAGCTGAAGCTCCATATCGTCCTTAATCTGCTTTGTCTGCACATGAAGATTTTCATATGCTTCCTTCTCCGCAGCAATATAAAAATAGCTCACCATGGT
>JAFVVU010000088.1 GCA_017502065.1 Clostridia bacterium
GGGATGTTGATTATACAATAAATCAGATTCTTAACTATCCGGAAGAGAGCGTTTACAAAACTAATCTTCAGGATGTTGAATATGCAGGCGTAATTGACGATACAACCTATGAAATAACTTTGGCAAAGCCGAACGCCGGATTTGTATATTTACTGGATTTCCCGATAATACAGTTTTCACCTTATGATATTATTGATACAAAAGATAATTTTTATGTTAATGGAACAGGAATGTACAAAGTTGGTGCAGTTGATAAATTTGCTTCCGTACTGCTTGAAGCAAACAGTCAATACTGGAACGGCACATCCGGGATTAAATATATGAACTTCCGTCTGCTTCCTGATGAAGAATCGTCATATAACGGTTTTGCCCTTAACAATATTGATGCGGCTGTTGTGACCAGTGAAAATGCCGCAAAATATAATGTCGGAGAAAATATAGGATATAAAACAGTTAACGGAAACAGATACACTTATCTTGCTGTTAATCATACAAATAAAATTCTTGCAGATGTGCGTATCCGTCAGCTTATCAAACGAATGGCAGTTGAAAACAGGGTTATAACTGAGCTTATGCCTGACCTTGCTGTTTCTGCAGCCTCCCCGGTAAATCCTTATGCCGTGCAGGCAATCCCGTTTGATGTTTCCGGACCGGATATAAAAGAAGAACTTGATGCACTTGGATTCAAACAGGGAGATAACGGAGTACGTAGTGCGGAAATTGATGGAGAAAAGTTTCCGCTTGAATTCACAATGCTTATAAATCAGGATAACCCGTCAAAACTCATTATTGGCGATTATATCGTAAGCACAATGGCAGGCTACGGCATATCCGTAATTCCTGTTGCAAAACCTGAAGATGAATACAAACAGGCGGCGTTTGAAAATATATATGATTTTGTTCTTTGCGAAACAAAAATCAGTTCAGATAATAATCTTGAATTTATTATAGGCACCGAAGGAAAGCTTAATTTTTACGGATATTCAAACGAAGAAACCGATAATCTTCTGGCGCGTGTGGCGGCGGCAGAAAATACAGATGTCAGAAATGCCCTTTTGGGAGATTTGCAACGTGATTTCTATAATAATATGCCGCATATACCGCTTTATTTTTCAACCAGCAAAGTGTTTTATAACACAAACCTGCTTAACGAAATATCGGTAGGAACACTCAATGGTGTATACAGTAACATTAACACATGGAGCTTAAAATGATAACGGAATTTAATGATTTAAAACGAAAACTTCTCGAAACAGAATTTAATCATCTTAACGATATGCAACAAAAAGCGGTGTTTACATCAAAAGGGCACACGCTTATACTTGCCGGTGCGGGAAGCGGAAAAACAACAACTGTTGTCAATAAAATTGCATATATGATAAAATACGGCAACGCGTATGACCCGAGTAGCAGCTTACCTAAAGGGGTGGATGAAAATACCCTTGCATATATGAGAGCATTTGCCGACGGAGGAATGGCACCGGATGATTTTATTGCAGAAAAAATAAGGCATAATCCGGTAAAACCGTATAATATCCTTGCTTTTACGTTTACTAATAAAGCGGCAAATGAAATGAAAGAAAGAATTGCGGCGGTTGCAGGAGCAGAAGCGGCTGATATGTGGATTGGCACATTCCATTCAATCTGCGTAAAAATTCTAAGAAGAAACATTGATAAATTTTTCGGATATAACAGTAATTTTGTCATTTATGATACTGCCGATGCAAAGACACTGGTGAAAACCTGTATCCATCAGCTTGGTTTCAACGAAAAGGATTATAAACCTGCGGATGTTCTTGGTTACATAGGGTCAGCAAAGGATAAGCTTATGTCGCCGGATGATTTTCTTGAAACGGCAGATAGCTACAGACTTGAAAATATAGGCCGTATTTTCCAGCTTTATCAGCAGAAACTGCGTGAATACAATGCGCTTGATTTTGATGAAATCATATGTCTTACCGTAAAGCTTTTAACTGAATACCCCGATGTACGAGAAAAGCTTGCAGGCAAATTTCATTATGTGCTTGTTGATGAATATCAGGATACAAATAAAGCTCAGTATGAGCTTATTTCAGCACTTGCCTCCGGTCATGGCAACCTTTGTGTTGTTGGTGACGATGACCAGTCGATTTATGGATGGCGAGGTGCAGATATTCAGAACATAATTGATTTTGAAGATAATTACAAAAACTGCACAGTAATAAAACTTGAACAGAACTACCGTTCAACAAGTATTATTCTTGATGCGGCAAATGAAGTTATAAGGAACAATACCAACCGAAAAGACAAAAAACTCTGGACGAGTGCGCCGGGCGGAGATAAAATTGCACTTTATGAACGTGATGACGAGCGTGATGAAGCAAATGGAATTGCGGCAGATATTGAAAAGCTTTGCCTTGATGAAGCACAGCAATATTCCGACGTTGCAGTTTTATACAGAACGCATACACAGTCGCGTGCAATTGAAGATGCGCTTATCAAAAATGCGATTCCGTACAGAATTGTCGGCGGTCTCAAGTTTTATGACCGCAAGGAAATAAAAGACCTTGTTGCATACCTGAAAATAATAGTTAACCCCGCAGATAATATCAGCTTAAAACGGATTATCAATGTTCCTAAACGAGGCATTGGTGATTCAACCGTTGAAAAACTTGAACAGCTTGCAACAGAAAAAGGGGTAAGCATGCTTGATGCCATAGCAGATATTGATGACGGCAAAACAAAAACAAAGCTTGGTTCTTTTTACGAGCTATACGAAAAGCTTAAGAATTTTTGCAGTGCAAATCTTCCGTCAAAAGCAATTGATGAAATAATAAACGAACTGAACCTTCAGGAAGAATATATCAAAGAGGGCGAAATTGAAGCTCAGACAAGAATGGAAAACCTGGAAGAACTCATTTCAGTAGCTGCTGAATATGAGGAAAAAGACGGAATAACTACAGTAAGTGAGTTTCTTGAATACACAACTCTTATGACAGATACCGACGTAACGGAAGAAGATGATGATAATACAGTAACTCTTATGACAATTCATGCCGCAAAAGGCCTTGAATTTACATATGTGTTCCTTGCGGGATGTGAGGAAGAAGTTTTTCCGAAAATTGTGGATGAAGAAGATACGGAAAGCGAGCTTGAAGAAGAACGCCGATTGTTTTATGTTGCTCTTACAAGGGCAAAAAAGAAAATGACGCTTTCATATGCAAACAGCCGTATGATGTACGGCCGTACACAATATCATTTCCCTTCAAGGTTTATTGATGAAATACCGGCGCGGCTTGTCGACAAGGAAGTAAAAGAAAAAGCGTACACATCGGGCTATTCATCTTCGGGCTTTACAATGCCGGATATTTATTCGAAACCATCAAAGCCTGCACAGTTCAAGTATAATACAATGCCGAAACAAAGTCTTAAAACAGATTATAAAGACAAAACAAGCTACAGTGTGGGAGATAAAGTTTCGCACGTTAAATTCGGTGTTGGAACAGTTGCTGAGGTCAATGCTTCAGATGCGATGACAGTGCTTACAATTGACTTTGAAACATGCGGCAGAAAAAATATTGTTTCGAAAGCCGTAAAACCGCTTGAATAACGGAAATAAAGCTTGACGAAAACTGCAAAATTATGTATAATAAAATAATATGGATTATTTTACAGGAGGTGGACCTGAATTGAAAAATAAACCGTTTACATCTTTGTTTAAAACAACAAC
>JAFVVU010000089.1 GCA_017502065.1 Clostridia bacterium
GGCTACGGATTACCTCGAAGAACAAGCTTTTCGAATTTTAAATTTTCACGTCGTGACACTTTTGCACTTATTTATATTGCGGTGCTTGTAATATATATTCTTTTTGGCATATTAACCGGCGGAACATATTTCCGCTATTTCCCGTCAGTAAAATATGTGGAGATTTCAGTTAATACAGTAAGTCAGGTTGCGGCATATTTTCTTCTTTGCGCTATGCCGTGCATCATAGAATTATGGGAGGCGAAAAAATGGAAATCATAAAAATTGATAATTTTTCATTTACATATCCGGACGAAACGCAAAAAGCTCTGGATAATATTTCGCTTTTCATAAACAGCGGCGAGTTTATTACCGTATGCGGTAAATCGGGATGCGGAAAATCTACGTTTCTTCGCAGTTTAAAGCCGCCGGTTGCACCTTCGGGAAATAAAACCGGAAAAATATATTTTTGCGGCGAAAATATTGAAACTCTTGACGAGCGCACCTCTTGCAGTAAAATAGGGTTTGTACTGCAAAATCCCGACAGTCAGATTGTGACCGATAAGGTATGGCACGAGCTTGCGTTCGGACTTGAAAGCCTTGGACTGAATAATACCGAAATACGTCTTCGTGTGTCCGAAATGGCATCCTTTTTCGGTATTGGCGGATGGTTTCATAAAAAGGTATCCGAGCTTTCGGGCGGACAAAAGCAAATCCTTAATCTTGCATCGGTTATGGCAATGCATCCGGACGTTATTATTCTTGATGAGCCTACAAGTCAGCTTGACCCCGTTGCCTCACAGGAATTTTTATCCATGCTCAGCCGCATCAACAAAGAACTCGGCATTACCGTTATTTTATCAGAACACCGTCTTGAAGAGGTTTTTCCGGTTTCGGACAAAATTATTGTAATGGAAAACGGAAAAGTTATATTTTTTGATTCTCCGGTCAAAGCAGTTTCACTTGCCGGAAACGATATGTTTACGGCATTCCCTGCGGCTATGCGCGTGTATGCCTCTGTCCCGAATGATATGCCGTGTCCGGTAAGCATCCGCGACGGCAGAACCTGGCTTGATGAATTCCCGGAACCTTTTAAGCCTGTTGAAACTCCTAAAAATACGGAAAACACGGCAAATACCGTCATCGATATAAATGATGTATATTTCAGATATGAAAAAAATGCGCCCGACATACTTAGCGGCGTTTCGACAAAAATAAAAAAAGGTGAAATTTTTGCCATAATGGGCGAAAACGGAAGCGGAAAAAGCACCCTGCTTTCCGTTATGGGCGGCAGACTCAAAGCCAACCGCGGCAAAATAAGAATAAACGGAAAAACGGCTCTGCTATGCCAGAATCCCGGGCTTTTATTTGTTAAGAATACGGTTTACGAAGACCTGTTTGAAATTCTTCCCGATGCAGAAGAAATTGAAAAAGTAATGCAGCTTTGCAAAATCGGGCATTTGCGCGGCCGCCATCCGTATGATTTGTCGGGCGGCGAAATGCAGAAAGCCGCAATTGCAATGATGCTTCTGCAACATCCCGATATACTTCTTCTTGATGAACCTACAAAGGGGCTTGATGCACATTTCAAGATAAATCTTGCGGATATTTTTGCAAAGCTTAAATCACGCGGAGTTACAATAGTAATGGTTTCGCACGATGTGGAATTCTGCGCCGCATATGCGGACAGATGCGCCCTTGTTTTTGACGGCAACATCATCGGCACAGCCGAAACACGCACGTTTTTTGCACAAAAAAGCTTTTATACAACGGCGGCAAACCGTATGGCAAGAGGAAAACTCAAAAATGCCGTTCTTACGGAAGATATTATTCTTGCCTGCGGTGGAAAGCTGCCCGAAAAAAAGGATGAAGAAGAACCTCCGATACCACCTGAACAAAGGAGCGTTCCTGAACAAACAAATAAAGAAAAAAGGGAAAGTGATATAAACCTGTTTGCACTTATTATGTTTCTGATTGCCGTTCCGCTGACGATATTCATCGGCACACGTTTTTTGGGCGACAGGAAATATTATTTTACAAGTTTAATGATAATTTTTGAAACAATGCTCCCCTTTGCGATGGTTTTTGAAAAAAGAAAACCCCGTGCACGCGAGCTTGTTATGATAAGTGTACTGTGCGGCATTGCAGTTGCCGGCAGGGCGGCGTTTTATATGCTGCCACAGATAAAACCCATGCTTGCCGTTGTTGTTATTGCGGGAGCATGTCTTGGCGGTGAAACCGGATTTCTTGTTGGTGCGCTGTCGGCATTCATATCAAACTTTTTTATGGGACAGGGCCCGTGGACACCGTGGCAGATGTTTGCGCTTGGCATAATCGGATTTTTTGCAGGAATACTATTTAAAACCTTGCCGAAAAAACGCCTGCCTATGTGCATATTCGGCGGTGTTACGGCACTTATCATATACGGCGGAATTATGGACCCCGCATCTGTTATCCTGTCGCAGAACAACCCTACCGCAGCAATGTTTGCAGCAGCATATGCCTCAGGAATATATTTCAACCTGCTTCACGCGGCGGCAACGGTGATTTTCCTTTTTCTAATTGCCGAACCGATGGTTTCAAAAATCGAAAGAATAAAGAGAAAATACGAATTTCTGTAAAAACAAGACCACTCATTATGAGTGGTCTTTTTCAAATGTATGCTGACGTAAGTTATCCATTTTCTCATCAAGCTCCGCGCTTAAATTTGCGCAGTACAAAAGCTCGTCTGCCATTTCGGGCGTAAAGCTGTTATCCTTTTTATACCGAAGCTGATGTTCAAGGCTTGCCCAGAAATCCTGCGCAATTGTACGAAGCTGAATTTCAACCTTCATATTCCGTTTTTCTTTTGCAAGAAAAATCGGCACACTGACAATAAGATGCAGACTTCTGTAGCCGTTTGGTTTCGGATTCTGTATATAGTCTTTCTTTTTGATAAGTGTGATATCGTCCTGATTTAAGAGTGCATCCGCAAGCATATACACGTCATCGGGAAATGAGCATATTACACGTATTCCGGCAATGTCGTCAAGCTCATTTTCAATGGTTTCTATATCATTTGGCAGATTTCTTCTTTCCAGCTTTTCTTTGATGCTTGCCGGACTTTTCAGTCTGCTTTTCATTCCGTTAATCGGGTTGCGGTCATACCGCAGGGAAAATTCTTCGTTAAGAACGTTGAACTTTGTTTCAATTTCCATTATTGCACAGCGGTAATATGCCATAAGATGCTGAAAATCTTCAAACCATGAGCGTGCTTTTTCAATATCTATATTTTCAAAAAGATGTTCAATCCGGTGACGATATACCTCTTCGTTTTTATAATCCTTTTTATTCAAGATGTTTCTCCTTTATACACAAATTTTATCTGCTACTTATATAATAATACGGCACACGAATTTTGTCAAATAAAGAAGCATACTTTTAACAAAATATTCATATCCTCTCCCATTTCTGGTTCGAATCCC
>JAFVVU010000090.1 GCA_017502065.1 Clostridia bacterium
ATCAGAGTAACAAGAACAGGTCCGCTTAAATGCGCTAACGTTAAAACTCTTCCCTATCCGGGGTTCCCGACTGACCTTCAGCCCCTTATTGTTGCTCTTCTTGCAAGCGCAAATGGGACAAGTATTGTTAATGAAGACGTGTGGGAAAACCGATTCCAGTACGTTGGCGAGCTTCGCAGAATGGGTGCTAATATAACTGTAAACGGCAGAGTTGCCGTTATTCAGGGTACTAAACATCTTGTTGGCTGTCCCATCACAGCTACCGACCTTCGTGCCGGTGCGGCTATGGTTATTGCCGGTCTTATGGCAGATGGCGAAACAATTGTTAACGAAAATAAATATATTGACCGCGGATACGAATATTTTGAAACAAAACTTCGTAATCTTGGTGCTGATATTGAACGTATAGACACGGAGGACTAATGGTTAAGTTTTGTTCTCTTTCCAGCGGAAGCAGCGGTAATGCGGTTTTTCTTGAATATAACGGAACTTCATTGTTGATTGATTGCGGAGTTTCCTGCCGCAGAATTTGCGATATGCTCCGGCAGATTGACAAACGCCCGGAGGATATCTCGGGCATTCTTGTTACGCATGAGCACAGTGACCACATTAAAGGAATTTCCGTGTTTACAAAAAAATATCATACCCCCGTTTACTCCGCACAAAATACATTTGAAAATATGCCGGAAACAAATGCGATTGCAAAAGATTTTCAACGCTTTATCATTTCCGGCAATGAATTTTCTTTAGGAAATATTGATGTTCTTCCCTTTTCCATTCCGCACGATGCGGCAATGCCTTTCGGATATGCTTTTCAGTTAGGTGATAAAAAGATTGCCGTTGCTACGGATATGGGGAAAATTGATTCCGATGTTGCACTGCATCTCAAAGGCAGTGACCTGATTTTACTTGAAAGCAATCACGATGCACAGATGCTTATTGACGGACCTTATCCGTATTTTCTTAAACGAAGAATCTTAAGTGAGCATGGTCATCTTTCAAACGATCAGGCGGCAAAGCTTGCACTTTCTCTTGCAAGAACCGGAACAAGCAGGTTTTTATTCGGGCATTTAAGCGATACTAATAATACGCCCGATATTGTTTTAAATACAATGATTTCCTCTTTTGAGCAGGAAGGTTTTATTAACGGCAAAAATATTGATATTGCCGTTGCAAACAGATATTCACCAAGTAAATTATATACATTATAGGATGTGTTTTTGATGTATAATAAAATAAAAGATATTAAACGAATTGTAATTAAGGTTGGTACTTCCACCCTGACACACCAGACAGGCAGACTTAATATCCGCCGTGTTGAAAGTCTTGTCAAGGTTATTTCCGACCTCAAAAATATGGGTAAAGAAATCATTCTCGTAAGCTCCGGTGCTATCGGTGTTGGTGCAGGATGTATGGGTATGACCGAGCGTCCTCGCGAAAAGGTTGCTAAACAGGCTGCTGCCGCTGTAGGTCAGTGTGAGCTTATGAATATTTACGCTAAAATGTTCCGTGAATATGAACATACTGTTGCGCAGATTCTTCTTACAAAAGACGTTGTTGAAGTTCCC
Source organism: Clostridia bacterium (assembly GCA_017502065.1). Taxonomy (GTDB): domain Bacteria; phylum Bacillota; class Clostridia; order RUG12999; family RUG12999; genus RGIG4103. The sequence goes on from JAFVVU010000090.1 coordinate 1,569, forward strand.
GAATCCAAAGAAAATGCAATAAATACATTTATGAAGCTTCTGGAATACGGCGTTATTCCGATTGTTAACGAAAATGATACCATTTCAACAAAAGAAGCTGAGTTTGGCGATAACGATACTCTATCTGCTGTTGTTGCCGTTCTTGCTGAAGCCGGACTGCTTATAATACTTTCTGATATCGATGGTGTTTATGACAGTAATCCGAAAGAACATGCCGATGCGAAGCTTATAAATATTGTTGAAAATGTTGATGATATTATGGATGTTGCCGGTGGCGCAGGTTCTTCCCTTGGCACAGGTGGTATGGTAACCAAGCTTGAAGCCGCAAAAATTGCCGGTGCAAAAGGAATACATACAATTATTATGAATGGTTCAACACCAAAACATTTATATGACATAACTTCCGGAATACCCGTAGGAACTTTGCTGAAAGGAGATGCTGTAAAGTCGTTCACTCTTATGTTTCTGAGAATGTGGAATGCTGTCTGTGGGACAAAGGAAGATTATGAAAACTATGCAACACGCAGAGATTTTGACTATTCCAATTATGATGACGGTCATTATGCGCCCTTTGACGACAGTCCCGTCAGAGAAGAAAGAGTTGGGAAAAACATATATAATGACATAATTAATACATCCCGTGACTATGTATATATTATGACTCGATATCTTGTGCTTGATGAAACAATGCTTGACTC
>JAFVVU010000091.1 GCA_017502065.1 Clostridia bacterium
TGGTTCAGGCTCAGGAAGAGCGTGACCACGCAATGCTTATGCTCAAATACTTACAGATGGGCGGAGAAAAAGTAACACTAGAGGCAGTAGCTAAGCCTGATAAGGAATTAAAGGAATTAATGGATCCGCTCAAATTCGGTCTGGAACACGAACAGTATGTAACAAGCCTTATCAATGATATTTATGCGGCTGCATACGATGTTAAGGATTTCAGAACAATGCAGTTCCTTGACTGGTTTGTAAAAGAACAGCTTGAAGAAGAGAAAAATGCCGAAGATATGATAAGAAAAATGGAACTTTTCGGCAATGATTCAAAAGGACTGTATTCACTTGATGCAGAATATGCAGCAAGAGTATACACAGCTCCATCATTGGTACTGTAAATAAAAACAACCGCAAACCTTAATGGTTTGCGGTTTTCTTATTTTAAACAAGGGATTCTGCCTGACGGATAAATTCATCCTGTTCCGGTTTATCTATGTCGTTGAACAACACATTCCATCCGCAAACACGTATTTGCAAATCCTTATAATTTTCAGGATTTTCCTGTGCTTTTCTTAGAGTTTCGGCATCAAATATATTGATATGCATTGCGTGTCCGCCTCTGTTCATAAATGTCATAAGCATTGCATAAAGAGCAGTAAGTCCGTCGTCGCCTTTAACGGCTGACGGATGCACGCCAAGGTCAAGACAAGCATCGGATGTGAATGTGGAGGCTTTAAGCTTTGTTGCGGAAAGAATAGCAGCTGTTGGCCCTTTTGTGTTTCTACCCATTGACGGAGAAACATTTTTGGAAAGCTCCTCGCCGAAAAGTCTGCCGTCGGGAGATGCCGCTGTTTTCTCTCCCTGGATATATGACATACGCGCAACGTGGAACCCTACACCCCAGTTATAGCCGTGTATATTTTTCCTGTCGGCAATGTAGTTTACTATATAGTCAGTAATACATACAGCAAAGCTGTCGGGAGTATCGTAATTGTTTCCATAATGCTCCATATGATTCAGCATTCTCATCCGAAGTTCTTCATATCCTTCAAAGTTTTTATCAAGAATTTCGGTAAACTCCGCTATAGTATATTCCTTTTTGTCAAAAACAAGCTCTTTTATTGCAGTCAGTGAATCGGCCACATTTGCGATGAATCCGGCAAGTATTTCTGTTTCAAGCTTTGTTGCTCCGTTTTCAAAAACATCAATACCTCTTTTCATTGCACTTGGAGTTGCTGCTGAAAGAAGCGGCTGGGGATTGATATGCTCATTGTATTTTATCATTTCATCAACAATATCAAAAACAGATTCCATACAAAAGGCAAGCTGTTTCAGATAGGTTTTATAAAAATCGTCAAAGGAGTCGAATTCTGTCGGGGTTTCAAGTGCAACCTTTTCACCGGTCACACCGTCTTTTCCGCCTCGCATGGCATATTCAAACGGTTTCATTAAATTTAAGTATACAAGTGCTGTCGGGAAAGAATCCTGAACGCTGTATTCATAACATCCGCGCAGAACACAAAGACGTGCCTCTTCGGGTGTTGCACCTTGTGATATAAGTGATTTGGCAATGGTTTCTTCGCACACGAAAACAATTGAATTATGTCCGCGTCTTATCATGTCAAGTGCCTTTAAAACAAACTCTTTCGGCGTATTGTCGGACAATTTGATTTGCAGTTTGGGATTGAATATTCCAAGGTCATCATAAACATCTAAAAAGTCATAGGAAAGCTCGTTGATTTCTGTCCTTCCATCCTGTTTTTTTCCACCGAAATATACGGGCTGACCCCAATAATTGTCAATTGCCGCAAATTGCATAAGAAAATATGCCAAATCGCTTTTCAGTTCATCTTTTGAAACACCGTTTTCTATATCATTTTTGTAATACGGATAAAGTATTCTGTCGAAATTACCAATTGAACGCGCCTGCATATCTTCTATATGTTCAAGAAACATAAAATACAAATAGTTTACAAGAAGACAGTGATAAAAGGTTTTTGGCGGATTTTCCGCAATAAAAAGAAGTCCGTCTTTAAGCTTGGGATTTTCGTCTGCAATATCCGCAAGGCGATACAAAAATCTTATAATTGCCCTGTATTCTATCTCTATACTGTCAAAAAAAGCCTGCTGATGTTCTGTCTTAGGATTGATTTCTGCTTTTCTTTCAAGCGCACGTTTTAAAAGTCCTTTAAATCCAAAACGGAAAATTTCTTCCCAGTTCGGCACGCTGTGAGCGTAGTCATATCTGATTGAAACAAGACCGTTGGAATCCAGCTGACAACGTTTTGCCCATGTTTCAGGTATAATTTCCTGCACAACCTCTGCATGCCATTTATTTATAAGCATTTTTGCAATAGGTCTGTCTGTTGAACAGATAGCGGGGAATATATCTCTTTTGTCGCACGAGATTTTTGTGTTATCAAGAATATATTCAAAAGCTCTTGCTTTTCTGACGGAATGAGGAAAATTTTCATACTTTTTGTCATTTTCGGAAATGCCTTCCAACACCGCTTCGGGGGATAATCCGGTGCCCTCATCAAAAATTTCTTCATGAGTAACGAACCTGTAAAATCTGTTATACGGCTTTGCTGTGTCGTGATGTTTGTTTTTAAGATATTCATAATCATCGTTTCGAAAATATTTCATAATAAATCTCCTTGTTACATTTTCAATTTTATTGTATTACACATTGTATGTACAGTAAATAGTAATTTTCAAATTAATGTCATTTTTCAAAACAAATTCTTGACTTTAAAAATGTTTTGTGATATTATGAAAATGGTGATTTTATGAAAGAATTTGCAAGTTATAATTTTAATATTTCAAAAGTAGATTGGTGTACTTTGGTAAAGTTCCGAAAGGAAAAGGAAGTCCGCGAAAACAGGTCATCACATGGATTGGTATATTTCATTAGCGGAAGGGCGAATTATTACTTTGATACAGGTGAGATTCTGCAGGTAAAAGCAAATGATGCGTTTCTTTTGCCCAAGTTTTCCAATTACATAATCGACAAGCTTGAAGAAGGCGAATGTATTGCATTGAATTTTGATATTGATGATACAGACAAGACGTTTTCCCCATTTCAACCATATACAGGCGATGCATTAGCTTTGGATTTTAAAAAAGCACTTAAAGCATGGACGTATAAAAATGACGGATACTTAAATGTTTGTTATCGTTCGCTTTATTCAATAATATGTGCTTTTCAGGAAAGAAAGCATAATGAGTACGTTCCTTCCAATCAGAAAAAAACAGCTATTTCGGGGCGTGATGAAATATTAAAGAATTTATCCTCGCCGGAATTAAGTGTAGACACAATAGCAAAAGAACTTGACATTACTCCTGAATATTTCAGGATGCTTTTTAAAAAAGCTTTTGGCATATCACCAAGAAAATTTATAATAAAATCAAGAATGGAAAAAGCAAAAGAATTGATTTTGTCCAAAGAATTTAAAATAGGAGAGATAGCAAAGCTTTGCGGATATTCAAGCACAAGCTATTTTACAAGGGAATTCAAAAGAGAAACAACATATTTGCCAAGTGAATATAAAAAGTAAGGCGATTACTTCAGAAATGTATATTAAACAGAAAATTTCTTGACAATACAGCAGAAATTTTGTATAATCAAATCAAAGAAAGAGTAACATATGAAAGGTTACTCAAAAAAGTTTTTTATAATTCAGGAGGAATGAAAAATGGCAAAATTTGTATGTCCTTGCGGATATGTTTATGACCCGGCGGTTGGTGACCCGGATAACGGAGTAGCTCCCGGAACAGCATGGGAAGATGTTCCTGAAGATTGGGTTTGCCCGGTTTGCGGTCTTGATAAAAGCGCATTCGAAGAAGAATAATCATTTAAAACAGCGGCTTGAAAACCGCTGTTTTTTCATATTTAAACACTTGACTATAATCTTAAAAAGTGGTATGATGAAAAAAAGATTAAAAAAGGGGATATCAAAATGAAACAGGTAATTACAAAATCATTATGCCTTGTTCTTGCATTGTGTCTGGCTCTTGCATTTGCAGGATGCGGCAACAGAGAAGCGGCTGCACAGGAAGCAAAAAATACGGTAACATCATTTATGGATGCGCTTGTTAATCTGGATATGCAGGAAGCTGCAAAACATGTTGATGATCCGGCAGCACTTGAAAAGCTGGATATTGCAAATCTTTCAGCTTCAACTATTGATACAGTTATCGAAAACAATCCGGCAATGCAACCATATAAAGATAAGTTTGTACCTATTTTTGATAAAGCACTTGCAAAGGCAAAAGAAGTATGTAAATACGAAATCACATCCGAAGAGGATGACGGTGTTGATTTTATTTATACAATTAACTTAACAACACCCGGCGACGGCTCTAAAACAGAAGAAGCGTTGAAGAATGCAATGGCAGAATATTTAACACAGGACGGGTTAATGAAACTTATGAATGACCTGCTTGCAAGCGGAAAAATTTCCGCATCTTCTTCAGAAGATGATATTTTAAATGTTGCATTTGATGCTATTACCGGAAAGGTGCTTGAAGCACTTGATACAATAGAGATTGAAACAAAGACAGAAGAAATGAATGTAACCGTTTCAGAAACAGACGGAAAATGGCTTGTAAAAACAGTCGGAAAAGAATAAAATAAAAGGCGCCGCATCAGGCGCCTTTTTCTGTATATATTTTAACGGTTACTCCGTCGCTTTCTGCGATAATGTCACCACATTCATCGGTGCGGTAAATTTCTGCGCCCACATCTTTAAGACGGCTGAGCGGTTCGTCGTGTGGATGACCGTAGGAATTATCTTTTTCAACGGAAATAATGGCATATTCCGGCATAACTTCTCGCAGAAACCTATATGATGAAGATGTATCTGAGCCGTGATGACCTACTTTAAGTACCGTTGCCGAAAGGTCATAGCCTTCGTCAATAATATCGTGTTCCTCGTCGCGCTCAGCATCGCCCGTAAATAA